>DATGPY010000176.1:0-2744 GCA_035304465.1 Acidimicrobiales bacterium
CGGTCGACGACCAGGCCCTCGATCTGGTGGAAGACCGGCATGTGGGTGGCGTCCGCCGTGTCCGAGCGGAACACCCGGCCCGGCATGACGCAGTAGTACGGCGGCGGCGAGCCGGTCATGACCCGCACCTGCACCGGCGAGGTGTGGGTCCGCAGCAGCGTGCTGCCCCGCTCCCCCCAGTCGACGTACAGCGTGTCGTACTCGTCGCGGGCGGGGTGGCCGGGCGGGAAGTTGAGCGCGCCGAAGTTGTGCCAGTCGGTCTCGATCTCCGGCCCCTCGGCGACCGTGAAGCCCATCCCGACGAAGACGTCCTCCAGCTCCTCGATCGCCTGGGTGACGAGGTGGAGGTGGCCCGCCGGCCGGCCGGGCGTGACCTCGGTGAGGTCGAGGCGCTCGGCCTCGAGCTGCTCGCGGCGGGCCGCTGCGGCGAGCGCGGCCCGCCGCTCCTCGGCGACGGCCTCCAGCGCCTCGAGCGCGGCGTTGAGCGCCTTGCCCACGGTCCGCCGCCCCTCGGGGTCGAGGGACCCGAGGCGGCGCCGCAGGCCGGTGAGCGGCGCGCGCTTGCCGACCACGGCCGTCTCGGCGGCTCGCAGCTCGTCGAGCGTCGACGCCGCGGCCAGCCGGGCGCGGCCCTCGCCCTCGAGGCGGCCGATCTCGGCGACCAGGTCGTCGCCGTCGGCGGGGATGGGGCTCTCGTCGGTCATCTCGTCGTGCACCCTGCCGCTCGCAGCGGCGTGTCGTCCAGTCGGTTCGGCTGCTCGGCGGCCGCCCCGGCGAGCCGTCGCCGGCGCAGTGACTCGAAGCAGAGGATCGTGCCGGCCATGGCCACGTTCAGGGACTCCGCCCGACCCGCCATGGGGATGGTCACCGCCTCGTCGACCAGGGACGCGACGGTGCCGGGCAGGCCGTGCGCCTCGCTGCCGAGCACGAGCGCCACACGGCCGCCGAGGTCGGCCTCGTCGTAGGGGCGGGCGCTGCGGGCCAGGGTGGCGATCGTGCGGAAGCCCGCCCCGCCGAAGGCGGCGAGCGCGTCGGCGCTCGCCGCGTCGCGCACGACCGCCAGGCGGAACAGCGCCCCGGCCGAGGACCGCACGCACTTGGGCGAGAACGGGTCGACCGACCCGTCGCAGAACACCACGGCGCCGGCCCCGGCGGCCTCGGCCGACCGCAGCAGCGTGCCGGCGTTGCCGGGGTCCGACACCCCGACGAGCACGAGCGCCAGCGGCCCGGCCGTCGCCGCGGCCTCGGCAGGCGACGGCACGGCGAACCGGGCGATCGCCGCCACCGGCCGGGGGGTCACCGCGTCGACGACCCGGGCCAGCGCACCGGGGCGGGTGCGGTGCACGGCGGCGCCGGCAGCCGCGGCGCGCTCGAGCAGGTCCTCCGGGCAGTCGGGCTCGGCGACGACCTCCTCGACGGGGGCGCCGGCGTCGAGCGCGTCGGCGAGCAGGACCGGACCCTCGATCACGTAGGCGCGCTCCTCCGTGCGCGCGCTGCGGCGCCCCGAGAGGCGCCGCAGCCGTTGCATCGTGCGATGTCGGGTGCCGATCGGCTCGACCATCGACGCGGGGAGCGCGCTCAGGCCGACGCAGCGGTCCCGGTCTGCTCGTGGGCGTCGAGGGCGGTCCTGACCAGGGCCGCGAACGCGCGCTCGTCGGTGACGGCCAGGTCCGCCAGCACCTTGCGGTCGACCTCGACGCCCGCGGCGCGCAGGCCGGACACGAACACGCTGTAGCTCGTGCCGTGCTGGCGGCACGCCGCGTTGATGCGCTGGATCCACAGCCGCCGGAAGTCGCCCTTGCGGGCGCGCCGGTCGCGGTAGGCGTACTGCAGGCTGTGCATCACCTGCTCGTTGGCGGCGCGGCGGGAGCGGCTCTTGTTGCCGTAGTACCCCTTGGCGCGCTCGAGCGTGACGCGGCGCTTCTTCTTCGCGTGGACTGATCGCTTCACCCGGGCCACGGGGAGCTCCTTTCAGGACGGGGGACGGGGGGACCTGCGGTCGGGGCGTGCCGCCCCGGCGGCGTGCCGGGCGCGGGCGCGCCCGGCGACGGCCTCACCGCCGTGCCAGCATCCGCCCGATCCGGGCCGCGTCACCCTTGGCGACGTCCGTCGGGCGGCGGAGGCGCCGCTTCCGGGCGGGCGCCTTCTTCTCGAGGATGTGGTTCACGTTGGTCTGCCGCCGGCGGAGGCGGCCGGTGCCGGTCGTCTTGAAGCGCTTGGCGGCACCGCGGTGGGTCTTCATCTTCGGCATCGTGACCTCGGGAGACGGGGACGGCGGGCGGGACGCCTAGCCGTCGGTGGGCTGATCGGTGGGCGCCCGGCCCGCGTCGGACCGGGCGACGGTGTCCGCAGCGGCCCTGCCCGACCGGCCGCCGGGGCCCGGGGGACGGCCGCCGGGGGTGTCGCCCCCGCCGTCGCCCGCCTGCTGTTGCTGCTGCTTGCGGGCCCGTTCGGCGGCGGCCTGCGCCTTGCGATCGGGGGCCAGCACCATCGTCATGTTCCGGCCGTCCTGGCGAGGGAAGACCTCGACCTTCCCCACGTGCTCGACGGCCTCCACGACCTCGTCGAGCACCTTGCGGCCCAGCTCGGGATGGTGCATCTCACGGCCCCGGAAGGTCAGCGTGACCTTGACCTTGTGGCCGTCCCGCAGGAAGCGCTCGACCTTGCGGGTCTTGGTGTCGAAGTCACCCTTCGAGATCTTCGGGCGGTACTTCATCTCCTTGATGGAGACGTTGCTCGCCTTC
>DATGPY010000177.1:0-2220 GCA_035304465.1 Acidimicrobiales bacterium
GGCCACCCGCAACCGCGACGTGCTGGCCGACATCTACCGCATCACCCACGGGCTGACGACCGACGACGCGGACCGCCTCGACCTCAAGATCACCCGCGACGCCCTGAAGGAGATGCGGGCCGCCTACCGGCTGTTCGCCCCGTACAAGGGCGTGCGCAAGGTGACCGTGTTCGGCTCGGCCCGCACGCACCACAGCGACCCGCTCTACACCCAGGCCCGCACGCTGGCCGCCCGCCTGGCCGACGCCGGCTGGATGGTCGTCACCGGCGCCGGTCCGGGGATCATGGCCGCGGCCACCGAGGGCGCCGGCGCCGAGCGCAGCCTGGGCGTGACGATCCGGCTGCCGTTCGAGGAGACCACCGCCGGGCCGCTCACCGGGTCCGACCGCGTCGTGGCGATGAAGTACTTCTTCACCCGCAAGCTCATGCTGGTGAAGGAGTCGAGCGGGTTCGTCGCCCTGCCCGGCGGTTACGGGACCCTGGACGAGACGCTGGAGCTGCTCACCCTCGTGCAGACCGGCAAGGCGACCCCGGCGCCGATCGTCCTGCTCGACGTGCCGGGCGAGACGTACTGGGACGCCTGGCACAAGTTCGTCCACGACGAGCTGGTGGCCGCCAACTACATCTCGCCGCCGGACGTCAACCTCTACACGGTCACCGACGACGTCGACGAGGCGGTCGCCGCGGTGCGGGGCTTCTGGCGCAACTACCAGGGCATCCGCTGGGTCGGCGACCGGCTGGTCGTGCGCCTCCGGGCCGAGCCGACCGACGCCGAGGTGGCCGAGCTCAACGAGCGGTTCGGCGACCTGTGCCTGGAGGGCGGCATCGAACGCACCACCCCGCTCCCGGCCGAGGTGTCCGACGACGACGCCCTCGACCTCCCCCGGCTCGTGCTGACCTTCGACCCCCGCAAGGGCGGCCGCTTCCGGGCGATGATCGACGAGCTGAACGCCCTCGCGTCGGCGCCGCCGCTCGATCCCTGACCCGGTGGGTCCGCCCGGGTCAGAGGTCGGTGTCGTCGGGCTCGCGCAGCAGCGCGGCGGCCTTCTCGACAGCCCGGCGGGCCCGGGTGAGCCGCCGCTCGTCGACCGGCAGCTCGGTGCCGCCCGCGTCGATGGACGCCTTCAACCGCTCGATGGCCAGGTCGGCGAGCTCCTCGCTGATGGCCTCCAGGCGCTGGCGGATGTCGTCGAACTCCCCGGCCACGCTCCTCCTCCCGATCCGTCTCCCGGCGCGCCCAGCATGGCAGAGGGCGGGGCCGCGACCCGCACCCCCGCCACCCAGCGTGTGCAAGTGTGGGACGAGGATGTCAGAGCCACCCCCCGACCTCCACGAGTACGTCACCTTCGACGCGCCCGACGAGCACCGCACCTGGGCGTTCGACGTCACCTTCCTCGCCAGCCCGTGGCGCTGCATCTACGGGCAGGGCTGCCAGGGCGTGCTCACCGGGCCCGCCCCCGAGCTCGAGCGCGGCTGCTGCAGCTACGGCGCCCACTTCGTCGACGAGGACGACGCCGATGCCACCCTCGCCGCCGCCGACCGCCTCACCGACGAGCAGTGGCAGTTCCGGCGCGTCGCCGTGCGCCGGGGCGGGCCCGTCCGGCGGGCGCGCGACGGCGCCCTCGTCACCCGCATGGTCGACGAGGCCTGCATCTTCCTCAACCGCCCCGGCTTCCCGGGCGGGGCCGGGTGCGCCCTGCACCGGGCCGCGCTCGAGGCCGGCGAGCGGCCGATGGACTGGAAGCCGACGGTCTGCTGGCAGCTCCCCCTGCGGCTGGTGGAGACCACCGAGGAGTCGGGGCACGTCACCTCGACCCTGCGGGAGTGGAAGCGCCGCGACTGGGGCGCGGGCGGGTTCGAGTTCCACTGGTGGTGCACCGAGGCGCCCGAGGCCTTCACCGGCGATCGGCCGGTGTACGTGGCCATGCGCGACGAGATCGTCGCCATGGTCGGCCAGTGGGCCTACGACCGCCTCGTCGACCACCTGACGTCCCGCACCGAGGCGATCCCGGACGGGACGCTCGTCCCCCACCCGGCGCTACGGCGCTCCCGACCCCACGACACGCTGGGGGCGGGCGAGGACGACGCGGCTACTCCTCGTCGTCGATGACGTCGGCCATGCACCAGGAGGCATGGTCCTCGCCCGGCTCGGCCCCGCACTCGGCGCAGGGCTCGCCGTCCGACAGAGCGAAGATGCCAGAGATGTCGAGGTCGGTACTGC
>DATGPY010000178.1:0-9947 GCA_035304465.1 Acidimicrobiales bacterium
CGGCTCGCCAGCCCGCCGGGCCTCGGTGACCACCCGGCGCGCCTCGGCGTCGCTGGCGACCAGCACCCCCTCGGGCGGCAGCCCACCGGGCTCGCCCCACGCCTCGCCCTTGCGGATCGTCACGGCACGTCGCGGGGGACCCTGCTGGTGCCGCCGGGCGCGGCGTCGTCGCCGACCACCTCGTCGAGGGTCGAGGAGATCGACACGACGCCGCGGTGGAGCGCGTCGGCCGCGGCGCGGGCGCAGCGCGCCGTCGCCGGGTCCGGGGCGACGTCGCCGATCTGACGCACCAGGTCGATCAGCGTCTTGACGTTGCGGACGAAGTCGCCGCCGGACAGCTCGTCGTCGCCGAGGACGTCCGCCAGCGGCTCGCCGGCCGCCCAGGCGTGGGCCAGCGCCGCGAAGCCGGGGTCGGGCGGCCGGGTGGGCGGCAGGCCCGCGGCCTCCTCGTCCGCCCGTAGCTCGTCCGCGAGCTGCTCGACGTGGCCCCAGCGCTCCCGCAGGCGCCGGGTCGGGAACCACGGCGCGGGGGCCGGACCGGGGCCGCGCTGCTCGTAGGTGAAGCACGAGACGAGCCCGGCGAGCTCGGGGGCGTCGAGCCCGTCGAGCAGGCCGGAGGCCATCGCCTCGGCGACGAGGAGGTCGCACTCGTGGTAGGTGCGGGCGAGCAGTTCGCCCCGGGGGGTCAGGGCCCAGCCGTCGAGGTAGCCCCAGGCCTCCAGCAGGCGCAGGACCCGGTCGAACCGCCGGGCCAGCGACTCGGTGCGCGACCGCACGTCGCGGCGCAGCCGGTCGAGGTCGCGCCGGGTGCGCTCGGCTTGGACCAGTGCCCGGAGGTGCCGGTCCCGGTCGGGGCAGGCGTGGACCGGGTGCTCGGCCACCGCCCGGGCCGCGGCCGTCGGCGGGGCCGGCCCGGGGACCGGGGCGTCGCCGCCCGCACCGGTGAGGCCCCGCAGCTCGGCCGCCACCCGGTGCTGGAACGCCCGGTTGTTGGGCTGGTACGGCTTGGGCAGGTCGACGTGACCGACCCGCTCCGGCGGGGCGAGCAGGTCGTCGGGGCGGATCGTCACCAGCTCGCCCGTGGTGTCGATGCCCCGGAGGCGCAGCACACCCCCCTTCCGCTGGGCGACCGACAGCACGGCCACCCGGCGGCGGCCGGCGTCGACGACGTCGCCGGGCAGCAGCCGGGCGATGGCGAACTCGATGGCGCTGCGCACGGCCGGGGTCGGCGTCGACTCCTCGCGCTCGGCCTCGCGCAGCCGCCGGTACTCTCGCACGTCGCCGCGCTCGCAGCGGGACTCCCGCTCGAGCAGGTCGAGCCGCTCCTCCTGCTGCTCGATGCGCGCCTCGAGCCGCACGACGGCCTGGTCGGCCTGGAACTGGGCGAAGGACAGGTTGAGCAGGTGGTGCGCGTCCGCCGGCGGACACCGGCGCACGAGGTTGGCCGCCATGTTGTAGGTGGGCCGGAACGCCGAGCGCAGCGCGTAGGTCCGGCTGGAGACGAGCGACGCCACCTGCTCGAAGGGCACGAAGGGCGACCACAGGACGATGCCGTAGCCCACCTCGTCGATGCCCCGCCGCCCGGCCCGCCCGGTCAGCTGCGCGTACTCGCCCGGGGTGAGGAAGGTCCGCGAGTCACCGGTGAACTTCGTCAGCCGCTCGATCACCACCGACCGGGCCGGCATGTTGATCCCGAGGGCCAGCGTCTCGGTGGCGAAGACGGCCTTGACCAGCCCCTCGACGAAGCAGGCCTCCACCGTCTCCTTGAACGGCGGCACCATGCCGGCGTGGTGGGCGGCCAGCCCCTGCTCGAGCGCGGTCGACCAGCGGTCGAAGCCCAGCACGTCGAGGTCGTCGTCGGTCAGCGCGGCGGTGCGTTCGGCGACGATCTCCCGGATGCGGGCCCGCTCCTGGTGGGTGGTCAGGCGCAGCCCGGCGGCCAGGCAGGCCTCGACCGCGTCCTCGCAGCCGGCCCGGCTGAAGATGAAGTAGAGCGCCGGCAGCATGTCGCGCTCGCGCAGCAGCTCGACGACCTCGGGACGCCGGGGCGTGTACAGGCGCCGGCGGGGCCGCCGGTGGGCGCGGCGCCGGAACCCCCGGCCGGGGGCCGCCTCCTGGTCGAGGCGGGCGGCCTCCTCGTTGGGCCGGCCGTCCACCAGCGTCGGCAGCAGCCGGGGCCGCTCGCTCTGGCGGTCGCCGACCAGGTAGAGGTTCTGCAGCTCGACCGGCCGGCGCTCCTCCAGGATCAGCCGGGTGTCGCCGCGCACGGTGGTCAGCCATTCGGCGACCTCCTCGGCGTTCGAGACCGTCGCCGACAGGCAGACGAGGGCCACCGAGGGCGGCAGGTGGATGATCACCTCCTCCCAGACCGGGCCCCGGTAGGCGTCCTGCAGGTAGTGGACCTCGTCGAGCACGACGAACCGCAGGCCCTCGAGCGCCGGCGACGACGCGTAGATCATGTTGCGGAGCACCTCGGTGGTCATGACGACCACCGGGGCGTCGCCGTTGATGCTGTTGTCGCCGGTCAGCAGCCCGACCCGCGGGGTCCCGTGGCGGCGGGCGAGGTCGGCGAACTTCTGGTTGGACAGCGCCTTGATCGGCGTCGTGTAGAAGGCCTTGCCCCCCTCGGCGAGCGCCCGGTCGACGGCGTGCTCGGCGACGACCGTCTTGCCCGCGCCGGTCGGCGCCGCCACGAGCACCGACGCGCCCTCGTCGATGGCGGCGATCGCGCGGCGCTGGAACTCGTCCAGCTCGAAGGGGTGGCCGCGGGCGCCCGCCCCGACGTCTCCGGACCGGGGCGTCGCCGCGCTCACCCGCCCGCCTTCGCTGCCTGCCGCTTGAGGAGGAGCACGCCGACCAGGATGGCGACCTCGTAGAACAGGACCATCGGCACCGACAGCACCAGCATGCTGATCGGGTCACCCGACGGGGTGATGACCGCCACGAGGATGCAGATGCCCACGATCGCGTAGCGCCGCCCCCGGCGCAGCGTGGCGGGCTCCACGATGCCGGCGAGCTGCAGGAAGATCAGGACGATCGGGAACTCGAAGCCGACCCCGAACGCCAGCATCATGTAGGTCACCATCTGGAAGTACTTCCCCGGCGAGAAGGCGGTGACCAGGTCGTCACCACCGATGTCGACGAGGAAGTCGAGCGCCCGGGGCAGGGTGAAGTAGGCGAGGGCGGCGCCCAGCACGAACAGCACCAGCGCCGAGACGACGAACGGGACCGCGTAGCGGCGCTCGTGCTCGTACAGGCCGGGGGTCACGAACCGCCACGTCTGCCAGAGGATCACCGGCATGGCCAGGGCGACCCCCGCGTAGGCGGAGGTCTTCATGCGCACCGCGAAGCCCTCGAGCGGGTCGGTCTGCAGCAGGTTCTCGCCGATGGCGCCGGCCGAGGGGTCGCCCCGCACGACGTCCTTGTAGGGGTCGAGGAGGAAGTCGAAGATCCAGTCGTAGAGCACGAACCCGACGACCATCCCGACCGCGACGGCGACGACGCAGACGATCAGCCGGTGGCGCAGCTCGGCCAGGTGCTCGACCAGCGTCATGCCGGTCTCGGGCGACGGCTGGGCGCTCATCGACCGGCGGGCCCCGGGTGGACGGGTTCAGGACGCCGCACGCTCGTCGCCGACGTCGTCGCCCGCACCGGCGGGCGGGCTGGCCGGGCCGGGGTCGGCGGCCGGCGGGGTGGTGACCTCCTCGATGGCGGCGGCGACCGCCGGCGGCACCGCCGGCCCGTCGTCGCCGTCGCCGACCGGGGCCAGCGCGGGGCGCGACCGGTCGGACCCGCCGGTGCCGGTGGCTCGTCCGCCCGGGCGCTGGGCGTCGGCCACGGTGGCGCCGAGCGGCACCGTCTCGGTGCGGCGGCCGCCGACGGAGGGGTCGTCCTCGATGGCCTCCCGCAGCTCCTGCTGGAAGCTCGAGGAGATGCGGCGGAGCTCCCCCAGTGCCCGGCCCATCTGGCGGGCACCCCGGGGCAGTCGCTCGGGCCCGAGGACGATGAGCGCGATCAGCAGGATCACGAGCAGCTCACCGCCGCCGACGTTGAACATGTCGACGAGTGTAGAAGGCGGGGGCCCGGGGGTCAGGGCTCGGGGTCGGCCCCGTGGCGGCGGCGGAGCTCGGTGGCGAGGGCGTCGGTCTCGGCGAGCGTCGCGTGCACCGCCTGCAGCGGGCGGCGCAGGTCGCCGAGGCGGCGGAGGTCGTCGGCGGCACCCGCGACCTCGTCCTCGACCGCCCGGGCGCGGGCGGCGACGATGGCGGTGGCCACGGCGGCGGCGACGACCGGGACGGCCCAGAGGAGGCTCACGGCCCGACCCTAGGCGCGTGGCGGGAGGGGATCAGCGGCGCCGGCGATGGACGGCGAGAAGGTCCTCGAACCACCCGTCGCCGGTGAGCGCCTCGTGGAAGTCGATGAGGTCGTCGTGGGTGAAGGGCCGGCCGGTGGGCCGCTCCTCCTGCAGCTCGGCGGGGGTCCGCCAGACCTCGAGGCGGCACCCCGACGCGACCAGCAGGTCGATCGTGGGGCGGTCGGCGGGGCGGACGACGGGGCGCGTGCAGGCCGGGCAGCGGAACACGTAGGTGCCGGCCTCGGTGTCCTCGCACAACCGGACGACCAGCTCTGCCGTGCCCAGCTCGACGTCTCCGCAGGTGCTGCACGTGGCTCGGATCAAGGTCGCCATGACTCTCCTTCTGGGGGCTATACCCGATGAGAGCGGTCGCGCGCGCCAATATGACGCCGTTCGGCCGAAACATCTGGCATCCGGAGAGGCCCGCCATGGGCACCCGAGTACCCGCGACCATCCGCCCCCCGTACGCGTTCGCCCACCGCGGCGCCTCCGCGCACGCCCCCGAGAACACGCTCGAGGCGTTCACCCTGGCGCTCCGGCTGGGTGCCACGGGCCTCGAGAGCGACGTCTGGCTCACCGCCGACGGCGAGCCGGTGCTCGACCACGACGGCGTCGTCGGGCGGCTCCGACGGCGCCGCATCGCCTCGCTGCGGCGCGACCAGCTGCCGCCCCACATCCCGACGCTGGCCGAGCTGTACGAGGCCTGCGGCACCGGCGTGCAGCTGTCCCTCGACGTGAAGGACCCGGCGGCCGTCGACGCGGTGCTGGCCGTGGCCCGCGCCGCCGGTGACGAGGCGGTCGCCCACCTCTGGCTGTGCCACCCCCGGTGGGAGCAGGTCGCCGAGTGGCGGCGCCTCAGCGACGACGTCCGGCTGGTGGACTCCACCCGCCTCGACCGGATCCGGGAGGGCCCGGAGCGGCGGGCGGCCACCCTGGCAGCCCACGGCGTCGACGCCGTCAACATGCACCACTCGGACTGGACCGGCGGCCTCACCACCCTGTTCCACCGCTTCGACGTGCTGGCCTTCGGGTGGGACGCGCAGACGCCCCGCGTGCTGGCCGAGCTGATCGACCTGGGCATCGACGGCGTCTACAGCGACCACGTCGACCGCATGGTCGACGCCGTGCTGGCCGCCTACCCCGAGGTCGCCTGACCGGGTGGTCACAGCCACCCCAGGTCGGAGAGCGGCATCACCTTCACGAAGGCGCGCCCGATGATGGTGTCCTCGGGGATGGGGCCGAAGACGCGGCTGTCCTCGCTGTTGGACCGGTTGTCGCCCATGACGAAGACCTCGCCCTCGGGCACCACCTGCCGGGGCAGGTTCTCGGTGACCGTGCCCTCGGCGAGGTAGGGCTCCTCGATCCGCTCGCCGTTCACGTAGACCTCGCCCTCGTGGGCCTCGATCGTGTCGCCGCCCACGGCGATGACCCGCTTGATCAGGTCCTTGATCTCGCCCTCCTGGCCGTTCGAGGCCTCGGGCGGGCGCTCGAAGACGACGAGGTCGCCGCGGCGCACCTCGTGGGCGCGGTAGGCGAGCTTGTTGACCAGCACCCGGTCCCCCACCTCGAGCGTGGGCGCCATCGACGGCGACGGGATCCAGAACGCCTGGACGAGGAACGTCTGGGCCGCGAGCGCGATGAGCACGCCGCAGCCGATGACCGCCGCCCACTCGACGATCGCCCGCCACGGACCGTGCCGGGCGTCCGGCTCGTCGTCGTCCTCGCCCTCGGCATCGGTGGCGTCGCGGCCGAGCTCGACGTCGAGGTCGTCGCGGCGCGGCCCGCGGTCGCGGGCCATGTGCCGAGGGCCCGCACGGCGTCGAGCGGTCACGTCGGCCCGCGGAGAGCCGTCCCGGTCGTCGCCGGGCAGCCCGGGCTGGGGAGAGACGTCACGCACGGCGCCGTGGAGGCTAGCGCGGGGTCCGGCCGGTGGGCGGGACGGCACGCACCGTCCGGCCACGCGTCACCGCCGGTAGCGGTCGAGGATGCGCCGGGCGGCCCGCACGCCGGCCTCGGCCAGCGCCGGCTCGTCGGCGGCGACGACCCGAGCGGCGGGCCCGAGCCGCACGAGCAACCGCTCGAGCCACGGTGTTGCCGCCACCGCCAGCCGCACCCGCAGCCGGCCCTCGCCGAGCTCCTCGACCTCGTCGACCGGGTACGTCTCGACGACCCAGCGGGCCCCCGGCTCGAGCTCGAGGACGACCCGCGGCACGTCGGGGCCGAGGGCGAAGGGGTCGTCCGCCCCGTCCTCGGGCGTCGGCGACCTCTCGACCGGCTCGTCCAGCACGGTCGCCTCGACGATCCGGTCGACCCGGAACACCCGCCGGTCCCGGGCGAGGTGGCACCAGCCCCGCAGGTACCACGCCCCCTGGTGGGCGAACACGGCGTGGGGGTCGACGGTGCGGGCGGTGCGCTCGTCCCGGCCGTAGGAGTAGTAGTCGATGCGCACCCGGCGCCCCTCGGCGACCGCGGACCGCAGGGCGTCGAGCACGTCGGGGCGGCTCTCGCCGAGGGTCACCGAGACCGCCTCGGTCGGGTCGATGCCCAGCACGTCGGCCAGCTTGGCCAGCGCCGAGGCGAGCGGCCCGTCGGTGTCGCCCCCGGGCAGCGCCTGGGACGCCGCGCCGGCCGCCACCAGGGCGAGCGCCTGCTCGGGCGTGAGGTGCAGCGGCCGGGCGAACACGTCGGCGAACCGCAGCCACACCCGGCCGTCCTCGATGACGACCTCGATGAGGGTGTCGGGCGTGTAGGGCGGCAGCCCGACCATGGCCAGGACCTGCAGGTCCTCCTCGAGCTTGGCCCGGGGGACGCCGAAGCGGGCGCTGACCTCGTCGAGCGTGGGGCCGTCCCGCGCCGCGATCCACGGCACGATGGCCAGCAGGCGCGCCACCCGGTCGGACGCCGAGGTGCGCGCCGCGGGGGACCGCCGCCCGCTCATGCCGCGACCTGGCGCTCGAGCCACGCGATCAGGTCGTCGCGCAGCTCGGGCGGCTCGAGGATCTCGGCGTGGTCGAGGAAGGTGAGCACGAACGACCGGAAGTTCTCGACGTTCGTGACCGTCATGGCGACGACCACCGAGCCGTCGGCCCGCTCCTCGACGACCGCGTCGGGGCCGAGGTGCTGCACGATCCAGGGCGCCTGCGCGGCGTCGACCGACACGCGGGCCTCGGTGGCCTCGCCCTCGCCGAGCTGCCAGGGGTCGAGCGGCAGGCCCGGCTGCGGCACCGGCGGGCGCTCGAACGTGCGGTCGGCCACGACCTCGATCGGGCTCTCCAGGCGGTCGAGGCGGAACAGGCGGTCGGCGCCCCGGGTGTGGTCGTGACCGCTCAGGTACCAGCGGCCCCGGGCGAAGTCGAGCCGGTAGGGGTCGACGACCCGCTCGGTGCCCCGGTAGCGGAACCGGACCGGGTGGCGGTCGGTGATGGCGCCGAACAGCGGCGCCACGCCGGCAGCCGGCAGGCTGTCGACGCTGAGCCCCAGGCCCTCGTCGCCCTCGCCGACGAACCCGCCGAGCTTCATCAGCGCGTCGCGGGCGGAGAGGCCCTCGAGGCGCACGACCGACGCCGCCAGGCGCAGCGCCGCCAGCTCCTCGGGGGTGAGCCCGGGGTCGCGCAGGTAGTAGCGGTCGCGTGGGATGCGGTAGCCGTCGACGGCGGGCACGACCCCGGGGACGGTCTCGACGACGATCGGCACGCCCATGCTCCGCAGGGCGTCCTTGTCACGCTCGAACGCCCGCCGGAACGCGTCGGCGTCCTCGGCGTAGTGCTCCCGGAGCCGTTCGTGGATCTCCTCCGCCGACACCGGCCGCGGCGTCGCCAGCAGGAGGGCCGTCAGGTTGAGCAGCCGTTCCAGCTTCGCCGCCGACATCCCGCCCGAGGCTACTTGGCCGCCGCCGACACCTGCCCCACCGCGGCCGCCGCCCACGCGCCCGCCGCCGACGCCGCCGCGAAGAACGGCGGGTCGTCCGCCGGGCCCCGCCCCATGGTCGTGACGGTCAGCCCGAGCTCGTCGAGCACCGTGGCCGCGTCGGGGCCCTCGACGACCGTCGCGCCGACCAGCTCGTGCGCCAGCGACGGCGGCAGCGGCAGCTCGGGACGGACCGCCGCGAGCCCGAGGATCGTGCGGACGTGGTGGCTGACCCCCCGGTGACGGTCGCGCGGGTCGGCGCCCGACACCCGGGCGCAGAGGGCGACCCGGGCCCCCATCCGGTCGGCGGCGTCGACGATGCCGGCCACCTCGACGGCCGAGGTGCCGAGCGACGACGCCGTGCCGACGACCCCGGGGCCCATGCCCACGACCACCAGGTCGGCGCCGGCCACGTGCCGGGCCAGCGCCAGGGCGGAGGGCACCGCCACCGCCTCGAGATCGCCCCCGAAGGCGTGCCCCGCCGTCACCGTGGTGTCGACCACCCCCCGGGCCCGCAGCTCGTGGACGAGGTCGCTGAGCGCCAGCGGCAGCGCCGCCCCGTCGGTCATGACGTACGCGATGCGGGCCTCGGGGGCCAGCTGGCGGGCGACGGCGGCCACGACGCCGACCTGGCTGTGCAGCGAGCAGACCACGACGGGCAGCCCCCGCACGGTGCTCGGCAGCTCGGGGTGGAGCTCCTCGGCGGCGCCGGTGTCGTGCTGCACGCTCGTGTAGCGGACCTTCATGATGTGGCCACCGCCCGGCTGCGACCAGGCGTCCCGGGCCAGGTTCCAGTGCACGACGTGCCAGCCGCCGGTCCCGAGGCCCAGCTCGACCGCCGTCGTGTTGAGCACGACCCGGTCGCCCGCGGCGACCGGTCCGACGACGTCGGTCAGCACGTAGGCGCGGCCCGCGTCGGTGACCACCCGCTGGAGGCCCGGCCGCTCGCTGAGCACCTCGGAGACCGTGGCCGTGACGTAGCTCGGCATCGGCGCCGAACGTAGCGCCCCGGGCGACCGCCCGCGCCCGGCGCCCCGCGGGCCGTCAGAGGCTGGCGATCAACCGCTCGACCCGCTCGTCGCGGGCCTTGAACGGGTCCTTGCAGAGCACGGTGCGCTGCGCCTGGTCGTTCAGCTTCAGGTGCACCCAGTCGACGGTGTAGTCGCGCTTGCGCTCCTTGGCCCGGCGGATGAACTCGCCCCGCAGGCGGGCCCGCGTCGTCTGGGGCGGCGTCTCGACCGCCTCGGCGATGGCCTCGTCGGTGGTCACCCGCTCGACCATGTCCCGCGCCTGGAGCCGGTAGAAGAGGCCCCGCTCGCGGTTGACGTCATGGTACTGCAGGTCGATGAGGGCCACCTTCGGGTGGCTGAGCGGCAGCGAGTGCCGCTCGGCGTACGACTCGATCAGCTTGTGCTTGATGACCCAGTCGATCTCCCGGTCGAGCTTGAACGGGTCGGACTCCAGGCCGGTGAGGCAGTACTCCCACATGGCCAGCGCCTTCTCCTCGAGGGGCGAGAGGCCCTTCGTCTCGGCGTACCGCTTGGCCCGGTCGAGGTACTCGCCCTGGATGTCGAGCGCCGACGCCTCCCGGCCGTTGGCCAGGCGCACCGTCCGGCGGCAGGTCAGGTCGTGGCTGATCTCGCGGATGGCGCGGATGGGGTTCTCGAGGGTCATGTCCCGCAGCACG
>DATGPY010000179.1:0-3016 GCA_035304465.1 Acidimicrobiales bacterium
CCGGCGAGGTAGCGGGCGAGTACGGTCTCGAACTTGTCGGCGTCGGCGAGCTGGGCGGCCTCGATCTCGCGCTGAACCATCTCGGCTCCGTTCTCGGCAGGCGGCTGGCCAAATCCTGAGAAACCTGACCAGAGTTCTCAGACTTCGGCCGGACCAGTAGAACGAAACCCGAGCACCTGTGTCAACAATTCATCGGGGGCCAGGCCGGGCTCGTGCCCGGGCCCCCGCGGCGCCTGCCGCGCCGGGTGGCGCCGGCGGCGCCCTCTGACCGCTGTCAGCGTTATGCTCCCGGGATGTCACTCTTCGTGGTTGGCGGGCCACACGAAGCGCTCACCCGACGCGAGGAGTCGCCATGCCGGACGCCAGCCCCGTCGAGCACGACCGGCGGACCGTCGCCGGCCCGGGCGCCCGTTCCGATCCGGCCTGGGTGTTCATCGCCGGCTACGGCCGGTCGGGGACGACGCTGCTCGGGATGCTGCTGACCCGGGACGCCGGCTTCTTCTGCGGCGAGCTCCACCTCCTGTGGCACGCCCTCGTCGAGGGCCAGACCTGCCAGTGCGGCGAGCCGGTCGCCGCGTGCCCGGTGTGGACGCGGGTCGCCGCCCACGCGCGCGCCGCGCTCGGCCTCCGCTCGGACGAGGAGGGCCGCGCGATCATGGACCAGCGGCTGCGCCGCCGGCACCTGCTCCGACCTCGCCTGCCGGCCCCGCGGCCCGCCGAGCTCGAGCTCCGGGCCGCCACCGAGGCCGCGGTCGCCGAGGTCACGGGGGCCGAGCTGCTCGTCGACTCGTCGAAGCTCTCCAGCGTCCTCTGGACGGCGTGCCACATCGACCGGGACCTGTCCGTCGTGCACCTCGTGCGCGACCCCCGGGCGGTGGCCTTCTCGGAGGGGCGGCCGAAGCCCGACCCCGCGAGCCCCCGCGGGGCCCTCGTCCGGCGGTCCGTCCTCGACAGCACCGCCGGGTGGGTCCGGGGCCACCTCACGACCGAGCGGGTGGTGCGGCGCGCCGTGGCCGAGGGCCGCGTCGGTCGGGCCCGCCGGGTCCGGTACGAGGACCTGGCCGCCGACCCGGAGGGCTGCGTCGCCGCCCTGGGGGTGGCGCCGGTCGGCGGCCGCCGCCACCCGGGGCACGCCGTCGCGGGCAACCCGAGCATGTTCGCCCCGGCGGCGCCGGTCGTCGTCGACGACCGGTGGCGGACGCAGATGCGGGCCGGTCCCCGGCTGGCCAGCACGGCGCTGACCGCGCCCCTGCTGCTGCGCTACGGCTACGCCCGCCGCCCGTCGGGCCGGGCGGCGGGGGACGGGCGGGCGCCGGTCGGGGGCCGTGGCTGAGCCCTCGGCCGACGAGCGCCGCGCCCTCGCCGCCGGGCGACGGCTCCTGGCTGTCGACCTCGAGCCCGGCGCGCCGACCGCCCCGGCGCTCGGCACCGCCGGCGCCGAGCGCCGCACGCCGCGGGCCGGGGCCCGGGCCGCCGTCCGCCGGGCGCGGGCGTCGTTGCGGCGACCGGTGGCCCGCCGCTCGGGGTGGGTCGTCGTCGACCAGGGGCTCTCCAGCCTCACGACCTTCGCGGCGTCGGTCGTCGTCGCCCGGGAGGTCTCCGGCGAGGTCTTCGGCGCCTTCGCCTCCGCGCTCCTCGTCACGATCGTCGTCGTCAACCTCGGCCGGGGGCTGGTCTCCCAACCGCTCGCCATCCGGGTCAGCGCCCGCCACGACCAGCGGGCCGACGTGGCCGCGGCCGCCGGGGCGTCGGTCGGCGTCGGCGTCCTCGCCGGTGCCCCGATCGCCGTGGCCGGCCTCGTGCTCGGCGGGCCCGTGGGCCGGGCGCTGGCCGTCGCCGGCCTGTTCATGCCGGTCCTCGTGCTGCAGGACAGCTGGCGGTTCTGCCTGTTCACGATGGCGCGCCCGCGGCAGGCGGCGGCCATCGACCTCGTCTGGGCCGTCCTCGCGGTCGTGCTGCCGCTGGCCGCGGCGGACGCCGGCGTGGGGGCGCTCGTCGCCGCCTGGGCCGCGGGCGCCGCGGCGTCCGCCCTCCTCGGCCTCCGCCTGGTCGGGGTCGTGCCCGACCTGCACGGAGGCGTGCGGTTCGTGCGGCGCCACCTCGCCCTGGGGTGGCGCTACACCGTCGAGGCCGCGATCGTCACCAGCACGACGCAGGTGAGCGTCCTCGTCGTGGGCGTCGCGGTCGGCGCCGCCGGCGTCGGCGCCATCCGGGGCGCGACCACGCTGTTCGGCCCGTTCACCGTCGCCTTCCTGGCGCTCATGGCCGCGGGGATCGCCGAGGGCAGCCGCCTCCTCGCCCGCGACCCGCACCGGCTCGTCCCCGTGCTCGTGGTGGCGAGCGCCGGCATGGCCGCCCTGCCCTGCGCCTGGGGGGTCGCCCTGCTGCTCGCGCCCTCGTCCTGGGGGTCCCAGGTCCTCGGCGAGACCTGGGCGGCCGCCCACGCCCTCGTCGTGCCGATCATGGTCAAGACCGCGGCCACCGGGACGACGAGCGGCGCGCTCATCGGGCTGCGGGTCGTCGCCGCGGCGAGGGCCACCCTCCGTCTCCGTCTCGTGACCGGCGTCGTCACGTTGGCGGCCGGCGCGGCGGGTGGGTGGCTCGTCGGGGTGCACGGCGCCGTGTGGGGCCTGGCCCTCGGGACGTGGGCGACCGCGGCCGGCGCCTGGTGGCAGCTCGCGCGGGTCCATCGCACGCACCCCCACGTGTTCACCGGCGGGCAGGACCGGAGGTCATGACCAATGACGGCCGACCGGAACCGCAGCACCTGGCTCTTCGTCGCCGGCCAGGACCGGTCCGGCTCGACACTGGTCGGCGGGGTGCTGGCGCGCCAGCTCGGCGGGTTCGACTGCGGCGAGCTCCACGGGCTGTGGGTCGGCCTCGTCGAGGGGCGGACGTGCGGGTGCGGCGTGCGCCTCGCCGCCTGCCCGCTGTGGTCGGCGGTCGCCGACGAGGCCTGCGCGGCGGCCGGGCTGGGCGACTGGGAGGAGGCCGCGGCGATCATGCGGGACCGGCT
>DATGPY010000180.1:0-6282 GCA_035304465.1 Acidimicrobiales bacterium
CTCGTCCTGGTCCGCCTCGTCGTGCTCGGCCTCGTCCGGGCCGAACATCCCGGCGGCCGTGAGGTCGATGATCTTGTCGTGTTCGGTTGCGGTGGGGGCCATCAGCCCATTCCCCTCGTGTCGCTGATGCGGGAAGTGCGGGTCGGGTGGGATGTCGCTGGTGGAGGGCGCCGGCAATGCAAAAGGCCGCCGGGTGGATCCCGACGGCCTTCGAATGGTCTGCGCTCCGGCGCCTGAACTGATCAGGGTGAACGCTCGAAGGGTCGTCGGGTGGGTCGATCGGTGGTGAACACCGAGAGGGCCTGCGCGAGCTCGACCTCGTTCCAGGGCTTGGCCACCATGGCCGCGGCGGCGGACGCGGTGGCGCGGCCGGCCTGGTCGCAGGCGAGCGGGGCGAGGAGGGTGGCCGGCGCCGAACCGAGACGCGCGGCACCGGCGGCGTGACCACCGATCTGGTGCATCGTGCGCGTGATCATCGGTCCGGTTCCGTCCTTCCTGCCCCTGGCGGGGCCGCTCGATCGGCAGCCGTCCGGCCGCCGTTGTGCAAGCGGACCACGGCGGGGGCGCCAGCGTCAATCAATTAACGCGATCTGGCGCGATTCGTTTGGTCGTCGGCAGGATCGTTGTGCCGGTCGCGCGCGTCAGGCCGCCGACCCGGACGGATCGGGAGCCTCGGCGCCGCCGGTCGGCGCGCTCCCGCCGGTGGCCGACCCCCGGCCGTCGCCGTCGCCACCCGGCCTGCGGTCGAGCCGGAACAGCTGGTCCCGGTACCAGCGCAGCTCCTCGACGCTCTCGCGGATGTCGTCGAGGGCCCGGTGCGAGGTCGACTTGCGGGGCGCGCCCTCGACCACCGCGGGCGCCCACCGCAGGGCCAGCTCCTTGATGGTCGACACGTCGACCGAGCGGTAGTGCAGGTAGTCCTCGATCTCCGGCAGGTAGGCGGCGAGGAACCGCCGGTCCGTGCCGATCGAGTTGCCGCACAGCGGGACCGACCGGGGGGTGGGGACGTGCCGCCGGATGAACTCGAGGGTGGCGGCGCCCGCCTCGGCGAGCGTGACGGTCGAGGAACGGATGGCGTCCAGCAGCCCGCTGCGGGTGTGCATCTCGCGCACGACCTCGCTCATGCGGTCGAGCACCTCGGGCGGATGGTGGACGACGAGGTCGGGCCCCTCGGCGACGACGTTCAGGTCGTCGTCGGTGACCAGGGTCGCGATCTCGACGATGACGTCGGTCGTCGGGTCGAGCCCGGTCATCTCCAGGTCCATCCACACGAGCATCGGTCGCGAGGCTAGGGGGTCCGGCCGCCCGGCGCGCCGAGCGGGAGAATGGGCGGCGTGCTGCGCATCCCCGTCGTCCGCCTCGACCCCGACCTCCCGCTGCCCGCGTACGCCCGCCCGGGCGACGCCGGCGCCGACCTCGTGGCCCGCGAGCCGGCCGTCCTGCGCCGGGGCGGCGGGCGGGCGCTCGTGCCGACCGGGATCGCCCTGGCCCTGCCCGAGGGCTACGCGGGCTTCGTCCAGCCCCGCAGCGGCCTGGCGTGGCGCCACGGCGTCACCTGCCTGAACACGCCGGGCCTCATCGACAGCGGCTACCGGGACGAGCTGCGGGTGCTGCTGGTCAACACCGACCCCGACCACGACTACGAGGTCCACCGGGGCGACCGCATCGCCCAGCTGGTCGTGCAGCGGGTGGAGCAGGTCTGCTTCACGCCGGTGGACCGGCTCGACGAGACCGAGCGGGGCACCGGGGGGTTCGGCCACACGGGCCGCTGACCGGGGCGGGCGGCCGGGCGGCCGTGCCGGCGGGCGACCCGGTCAGTCGTCGTCCTCGTCGGCGTCGGCGTGGTGCTTGACCAGCACGAGCCGGCGGCCGTCGTCGGCCACCCGCCACGCGTCGAGCGCCGAGTCGAAGACCGCCGCGGCGAGGTCCGGCAGGCCCGGGGGCGCGTCGCCGTCCTCACCCGGGCGGCCGGCGCCGGGGAGCAGGTGGAGGTCGACGCGCAGGGCGTCGGGGCCGACGTCGAAGACCAGCTCGAGCCGTCCCCGGGCCGCCTCCCGGCCCGCGAGCACGCCGGCCGCCTCGCCCACCGCGAGCTGGAGCTGCTCGACCTCCTGGTAGGAGAACCCGGCGCGGGTGGCGAGCCCGGCGGCCCCCGCCCGGGCGATGCGCACGGCGGCCGCGGCCGCGGGCACGGTGAGTCGGATGCGGTCGGTCGAGCGCTCGTCCACGCCGGTGCCGAGGCTAGTGCCGGGTCGGCGGTTCGGCTCGGCCGGCACCGGCCCCGGGCGCGTGGCCCGACGTCAGTCGACGGGCTGCGGGCGCACGACGGTGGCGGGGTCCACGTCGGGGCGCTCACCCATGTAGACGGGGTGGCGCAGGCGCCCGTCCGCCGTCCACTCGCTGTAGGCGACCTCGACGACGAGCTCGGGCCGGACCCAGTGCGCGCCTCGGGCCTGGTCGCGGGGCGGTGGCGGATCGAACGGGCAGGTGTCGGTGGCGAGCGGGGCGAGCCGGGCCGCGACGCGGTCGAGCTCGGCGACCGTGAAGCCGGACCCGACGCGGCCGGCGTACCGGAGCACGCCGTCGCCCGGCCGGCGGTGGAACCCCACGAGCAGCGACCCGAGCCGGCCGGCCCGGTTGCCGGCCCCGCCGCTCCACCCCCCGACCACGAGCTCGTCGTGGCGCCGGACCTTCACCTTGACCCAGTGCCGGGAGCGCGTGCCCGGCTCGTAGGGGGCGTCGGTGCGCTTGGCGACCACCCCCTCGAGGCCCTGGCGGGCGACCGCCTCGAGCAGCGACCGCCCGTCGTCGTAGACCTGGGCGACGTCGACCCCGACGGGCAGGTCGTCGGCGATCCGGTCGAGCAGCCGGCGGCGCTCAGACCAGGGCCGGCCGGTGAGGTCGTGGCCGCCCAGGCGGAGCAGGTCGAACACGACGTAGGCCACCGGCGTGTCGGCGGCCCGACGGTGGGCCTCGGCGGCCGAGGAGACGTGCATGCGCCGCTGCAGCCGCTCGAAGCTCGGGCGGCCTGCGTCGTCGAGCGCCACGACCTCGCCGTCGAGGAGGGCGTCGAGCGGGGCGAGCGCCGGCCCGAGCGCCGCCAGCTCGGGGAACGCGACGAGGGCGTCCCGACCGTTGGCGCTCCAGGCCCGGACGCCGTCGGGCGCGACGTCGCACAGCACCCGCATGCCGTCCCACTTGACCTCGTAGGCCCAGCCGGGGCCGGTGGGCAGCTCCCCGACGACGGCTTTCATGGGCCTGATCCCGGTGGCCACAAGCGGGAGCCTACGGCCACGCGCCGCGGCGGCCGGAGGTCAGCCCGCCGGGGCGTCGGCGGCACCGGTGGCGTCGTCCGGCCCCGGCTCGGCGTCGAAGGTCACGACGACGTCGAGCTCGTCCGCGCCCCGCACGAGGTGGACCGGCACGCTGCCCGGCAGGTCGGGGTCGGCCAGGGCGGCCTCGAGCTCGGCCGGCCCGCCCACCTCGAGCTCCCCGATCGCGGTGATCAGGTCGCCGGTGCGGATGCCGGCCCGGTCGGCGGCGCTGCCCTCGCTCACGGCCCGCACCAGCGCGCCCGGGCGCTCGGCGAGACCGACGGCGGCGCGCAGGCGCTGGGCCACCCGGGCGGGGGCGATGCCGACCCCGAGCACCCGCCGCCGGGGCGCGCGGCCCGCCGCGAGCTCGTCGACGCGGCGACGCAGGTCGGGCCCGGCGGGCTGGGCGAGGGCGAAGCCGTCGCGGAGCCGCAGGGTCGTGATGCCGACGACCCGGCCCTGTTGGTCGACGACCGGGCTGCCGGACGTGCCCTTGGCCACCGGGGCGGTGTGCTCGAAGGCGCCGGTCACCAGGCGGCCACGGGGGCCGCGGAACGAACGGTCGACCGAGGACACCCGGCCGGCGGTGACCCGGCGGCCACCGGGGATGGCGGCGACCGAGTACACGGGCGCCCCCTCGTCGGGCCCGGCGTCGGCCCAGCGGGGGGCGGGGGCGCCGCCGGTGTCGACCGCCAGCACGGTCAGGTCGCCGTCGGCGTCGAGCGCGGTGACCCGGCCCTGCAGGGCCCGGCCGTCGGCGAAGGTCACCTGGGTGGTGCGGTCCCGCAGGTTGTGGGCGTTGGTGACGACGAGGCCGTCGGCGACGACGACGCCGCAGCCGCGGCCGCCGTGGCGGCCGATGCGGACGACGGCGGGAGCGACGGCCTCGGCCACCCGGCGGATGATCGTCTGCTGCTCCGGCATGGCGGGCTCCTCCTGGCATCACCCGGCGCGCCGGCCTGCCGCCGCACCGGCCGTGGTTGTCACTTGCAATCTGCAAGTGACTGTACCCTGACCACATGCCGATCGCCTCCCGTCGCGACCCCTCGCCGGTCGCACCGAGCCCACCGGCCGGCACCGGACCCGCCGACCGGGCGCTGGCCCGCGCCGCCGAGGTCGTCGGCGACCGGTGGTCGCTGCTGGTGGTCGCCCGCCTGCTGGCCGGTCCTCGCCGGTTCGGCGAGCTGCTCGCCGAGATCGACGGCCTCGCCCCCAACATCCTCTCCCGGCGGCTCGCCCGCCTCGAGGCCGACGGGCTCGTCGTCGGCGAGCCCTACTCGACCCGGCCCGTCCGGCACGTCTACCGGCTCACCGCGCGCGGGGCGGAGCTGGCCGGCGCCCTCCGCATGCTGGCGGGGTGGGCCGCGCCCCACGACCTTCCGGCCGCGGAGGGGGCCGACGGGACGCCGGCTCACGGCGCCTGCGGCACGCCGCTCGAGGCGCGGTGGTTCTGCCCCACCTGCGACGTGGCGGTCGACGACCCGGCCCCGCCGGACGGGCCCGCCGGCGACGACCTCGTGTGGATGTGACCCCCGTCTGGATGCGACCGCCCCCGATGCGCTAGCACGTCGCGCCGGGCGGGCTGCGCCGGGTGACGCAAACGACGGCAGCTAGGGTCCTACCCTTCGGCGGAACACGCATCGCAGAGGAGCAACACCGATGTCCCAGGTCAGTCCCGGCTGGTATCCGGACCCGTCCGGACGCTTCGCCCAGCGATACCACGACGGCACGCGGTGGACCGAGCACGTGGCGGATGCGTCGGGTCAGCGCAGCGTCGATCAACCCGAGGGGCAGGGGGCGGCGCCCGCCGCCAACCCCTACGAGCAGCAGCAGTCGGGCCAGGGCTGGGGCGCCCAGCAGCAGCCGCAGCAGCCGCAGCAGCAGCCCTCCGGTGAGGGGTGGCCCGCCGGTGGGCAGGCGCAGCAGCCGTACGGCCAGCAGCAGGCCTACGGGCAGCAGCAGGGCTACGGGCAGCCCAGCAGCGGCCAGTGGGGCGCGCAGCCCGGCTACGGCCAGCCCTACGGCCAGCCCGGCTACGGCTACGCCCCGTCCGGCGGCGGCTTCACCCCGACCGTCGGCCTGATCGTCGCCGGCGTCGGCGGGCTGCTCGTGCTCCTGTCGCTGTTCGTGCTCGACTTCATCAACTCCGAGCTCAAAACGGAGTTCGGCGGCAGGAGCGACAGCGGGACGCTGAGCGATCTGGGCGACATCCCCGAGATCAACAGCCTCGCCGACCTCTACACCAGCCTCGGCCGCATCCTCGGGTTGCTCGTCGTCGCCGTCGCGATCCTCGCCATCCTCCGGCTGCCCGCGCTGAAGGCGCTCAACGACGTGCCCAACCTGCCGATCATCGTGGCCGCGGCGTGCGGCGTCTTCGCCATCTGGCACCTCATCACGATGTTCGTGAGCCCGCCGGACGTCCTCGCGGACGCGTACGACCTCTCGCCGGCCATCGGCGCGTGGCTCGGCCTGATCGGCTGGATCGGTCTCGGCGCCGGCCAGTTCCTGAAGCAGCCGGTCGGCGGCAACCGCTGACGCTCCGGCCCAGCTGACCACCAGGTCCACCGGGGCCCCGCCGGGCGCGACGTCGGCGGGGCCCCGTCGCGCCCGGGGCCGGTGGCCCCGAGCCGCCGCCCCGCCGCAGGGGCTAGCGTCTCTGACACACCGTCAGGACGGGTGTCCTGCGCCGCACGAGGGGGATGATGGTGGCCACCACGCAGTTCGACCTGCCCGACGTCTTCGACACGGTCGCCGCGCAGCACCCCGACCGCGAGTGCCTGATCTGGGGGGACCGGCGGCTGACCTTCTCCGAGATGGTCGACCGCAGCACCCGGCTCGGCGCCTACCTGCGGTCGCGGGGGCTCGGGGCCCACGCCGAGCGGGACGCGCTGGCCGGGCACGAGTCCGGCCAGGACCACCTCGGCATCTACCTCTACAACGGCAACGAGTACATCGAGGCCATGCTGGG
>DATGPY010000181.1:0-2148 GCA_035304465.1 Acidimicrobiales bacterium
GTCCGGAGGCGGTGAGCACACCGTGAGGAAGCAGATCCGCAACCTCGGCGTCTTCCTGGTGCTGTGCTACACGGCGCTGTTCCTGCAGGTGAACCGGCTGACGATCCTCGAGGCCGAGAAGCTGCAGGACAAGCCCGAGAACATGCGGGCGGTGCTGCGGGACTTCTCGGGCCCCCGGGGCGACATCGTCACCGCCGACGACGTGGTCGTCGCCACGTCGGTGCCGAGCGACGACCAGTACGAGCTGCTCCGCACCTACCCCGAGGGCGAGCTGTTCGGGCACGTCACCGGATACTTCGCCTTCGAGCTCGGCGCCACCGGCGTCGAGCGGACCTACAACGACTACCTGACCGGCGACGCCATCGACTTCACGCTCGACCGGCTGGGCGACCTGTTCGTCGACCGCGACGTCGTGGGCGACGTCATCCTCTCCATCCGGGCGGACGTCCAGCGGGTGGCGCGCGACGAGCTCGGCGACCGGGAGGGGTCGGTCGTGGCCCTCGACCCCCGCACCGGCGAGATCCTCGCCCTGTGGTCGTACCCGTCCTACGACCCGAACGCCCTCGCCACCCACGACTTCGACGCCGCCGAGGAGACGGCGTCGCTGCTGAACGCCAGCCCGGAGAAGCCGCTGCTCGCCCGGTCGTACCGCGAGAACTTCTTCCCCGGCTCGACGTTCAAGGTCGTCACCGCCACCGCCGGCATCGAGCGGGGCGGCGTCACCCCCGACGCGCCGGCCTACCCGGTCGAGACCGCGTACGAGCCGCCCTCGGGCAGCCCGGTGCCGAACTTCGGGGGCAGCAGCTGCGGCGGGACGCTGTTCGAGATCCTCCAGCGGTCGTGCAACAGCAGCTTCGCCCAGATGGGCGTCGAGGACGTCGGCGGCGACGCCCTCCGGGAGGTGGCCGAGGGCTTCGGGTTCAACCAGGACGTGCCGATCGACCTGCCGCAGCCCCAGCAGTCGACGTTCCCCACCGACGTCGACGGCACGCCGTTCTCACAGAACCCCGGCATCGTCGCCCAGCTGTCCATCGGCCAGAACGACGTCCGGGCGACGCCGCTGCAGATGGCGATGGTCGCCGCCGCGGTCGCCAACGACGGGCAGATCATGACCCCGCACGTCATGCGCGAGGTGCGCGACGACCAGGGCGACACCGTCGAGACCTACGACCCCGAGGTGTGGGCCACGCCGATGTCGCCCGGCACCGCGCAGATCCTGCGCGAGGCGATGATCTCGGTCGTGGAGGACGGCACGGCGAGCCGGCTCGACGACGGCCTCGAGGGCTTCGTCGTCGGCGGCAAGACCGGCACCGCGCAGCTGGGGACCGACCCGCCCAGCTCGCACGCGTGGATCATCGGCTTCGCCGGCCCCGAGGGCGAGACGCCGCACGTGGCGGTGGCGGTGGTCGTCGAGGGCCAACCGGGCGCGAGCGAGCAGACCGGTGGCCAGGTGGCCGCGCCGATCGCGGCCGCCGTGATGCGCCAGGTGCTGGCGCCGGAGGGGGAGGGATGACGGCCGGGATGACGACGTCGACGGGACGGGCGAGGATGGACGGGGAGCCGCCGCGCCCCACGACTCCGGGGGCGACACCCCCCTTCTCGTAACCTGGGGACCGCATGTCGCAGCAGAACCAAGTGATCTTCAACGGCCGGTACGAGCTCCACCGGCGGCTCGGGCGCGGCGGCATGGCCGAGGTCTACCTCGCACGTGACCTCCTCCTCGACCGCCCCGTGGCGGTCAAGGTGCTCTTCCCGGCGCTGGCCACCGACGCCGGCTTCGTCGAGCGGTTCCGCCGGGAGGCGCAGGCGGCGGCCAACCTGCAGCACCCCAACATCGTCAGCGTCTTCGACTGGGGCGAGGCCAACGGCACGTACTTCATCGTCATGGAGTACGTCGAGGGCCAGACGCTGGCCGAGATGATCCACCAGGAGGGGCGGCTCCACCCCGACCGGGCGGCCGAGATCACCCACGACATCGCCGCCGCCCTCGGCTTCGCCCACCGGAACCGGGTGGTGCACCGCGACGTCAAGCCGGGCAACGTCCTCATCACCCGCGACGGCGGCGTCAAGGTCGCCGACTTCGGCATCGCCCGGGCCCTCAGCGACTCGACCGACCAGAACCTCACGAAGACCGGGTCGGTCATGGGC
>DATGPY010000182.1:0-4371 GCA_035304465.1 Acidimicrobiales bacterium
CGTGCTGCCGGAGCAGCTCGATCGCCTCGTCGACCGACGAGGCCCGCTGGTAGTCGAACGGTGCCGGGATCACGGCGCCCCCTCCCCGTCGCCGGCCGAGCCGGATCGTGCCTGCTGGATCGCCGCCCACACCCGCTCGGGAGTGGCCGGCATGGCGATGTCGGTGATGCCGAACGGCGAGAGCGCGTCGACGATGGCGTTGACGACGGCGGGCGCCGCGCCGATGGTGCCGGCCTCACCGATGCCCTTGACCCCGAGCGGGTTCGTCGGGCTGGGCGTCACGGTGTGGTCGAGCTTGAACGGCGGCAGCTCGGCAGCGCTGGGCACGCCGTAGTCGACCAGGGTGGGGTTGCGCAGGTTGCCGTCCTCGTCGCAGACGGCCTCCTGCCACAAGGCCTGGGCGGCGCCCTGGACGATGCCGCCGTGCAGCTGGCCCTCGACGATCATGGGGTTGACCTGCGGCCCGCAGTCGTCGACGGCGGCGTAGTCGACCAGGTCGACCCGGCCGGTCTCCTCGTCGACCTCGACGACCGCCACGTGGGTGCCGAACGGGAAGACGAAGTTGGGCGGGTCGTAGGACACCTGCGCCGTGAGGTTGGGCTCCATGCCGTCGGGCAGGTCGTGGGCGCTGAACGCCTCGAACGCGACGGCCTGCAGCGACATCGACCTCGACGGAGTGCCCCGAACCCGCAGCTGGCCGTCGACGAGCTCGAGATCGTCCTCGGCGCACTCCAGCTGGTGGGCGGCGATGGCCCTGGCCTTGGCGATGACCTGGTCGGTGGCCATCGCCACCGCGACGCCGCCGACCGGCAGCGACCGGCTGCCGTAGGTGTCCATGCCCAGGGGGCTCACCGCGGTGTCGGAGTGCAGCACCTCGACGTCCGCGGGGTCGATGCCCAGGCGGTCGGCCACGATCTGCGACCACGAGGTCTCGTGGCCCTGGCCGTGGGGCGTCGTGCCGCTGACGACCTGCACCTTGCCGGTGGGCAGCACCCGCACGCTGGCGGCCTCCCAGCCGCCGGCGGCGTAGTTCAGCGACGCCAGCACCCGGCTGGGGGCCAGGCCGCACATCTCCACGTAGGTCGAGATGCCGATGCCGAGGTGCGTCGTCTCCCCCGCCGCCCGCCGCCGGGCCTGCTCGGCCCGCAGCTCCTCGTAGCCGACGAGCTCGAGCGCACGGTCGAGCGTCGGCTCGTAGTCGCCGGAGTCGTAGGTCAGCCCGGCGATGGACTCGTAGGGGAACCTGTCGGGCGGGATGTAGTTGCGTCGGCGGATCTCTGCCGGGTCGACCCCGACCTCCCGGGCCAGCGCGTCCATGGCCCGCTCGATGGCGTAGGTCGCCTCCGGCCGGCCCGCGCCCCGGTAGGCGTCGGTCGGCGTGCGGTTGGTGAACACGCCGGTGCACTCGAAGTGGTAGGCGGGCACGTCGTAGACGCCGTGGTAGAGGAAGGCGCCGAGCAGCGGGATCCCCGGCGTGACCAGCTGCAGGTAGGCGCCCATGTCGGCGGTGATCCGGGCCCGGACCGCGGTCACCCGGCCCTCGGCGTCGGCGGCCAGCTCCATGTGCTGGACCTGGCCCCGGCCCTGGATGGTGGCGACCGCGTTCTCGGTCCGGGTCTCGGTCCAGCGGGTGGGCGCGCCGAGCCGCCGGGCGAGCGCGACGGCGATGAGCTCCTCGGCGTAGACGTTGAGCTTGGAGCCGAACCCGCCCCCGACGGCCGGGGCGACGACCCGCACCTTGTGCTCGGGCACGCCGCAGGTGGCCGCGATCATGACCTTGAGGATGTGGGGGATCTGGGTCGACGAGTAGACGGTGATGTCGCCGCCGTGGACGCCGGGCACCGCGGCGACGCCCCGGGGCTCCATCGCCACCGGGATCAGCCGCTGCTGGAGGTAGGTCTCGCTGACCGTGTGGGCGGCCTCGGCGAAGGCCCGCTCCACCGCCTCGGGATCCGGCGCCAGCGTCCACGTGTAGCTGCGGTTGGTGCCCAGGTCCTCGTGGACGACGACCCGGTCGCTGGCGGCGTCCTCGATCTCGACGACCGCCTCCAGCGGCTCGTAGTCGACGACCACGGCGTCGACCGCGTCCGCCGCCTGGTAGCGGTCCTCGGCCACGACGACGGCGACGATGTCGCCGACGTAGCAGGCCTTGTCCTTGGCGACCGGCCAGTGCGCAGGGATCTTGATGTCCTCGGTGACGGGCCACGCACAGGGCATGGGGTCGGCCCAGTCGCCCGCGAGGTCGGCGCCGGTGAACACGTGGCGGACGCCCGGCATGTCCAGCGCCGCGGTGGCGTCGATGCTCCGGATGCGGGCGTGGGCGTACGGGCTGCGGACCATGGCCATCCACAGCGCGCCCGGGATCTGCAGGTCGTCGACGAACCGGGCCTCACCGGTGAGCAGCCGGGGGTCCTCCTTGCGCAGGAGCCGCTGCCCGAAGGCGCCACCGGTGGCGGTCGTCGGTGTCTCGGTGGCGGTCATGCCCGCACCTCCCCTGCCGCGGCGAGCACGGCTCGCACGATGTTCTGGTAGCCGGTGCAGCGGCACAGGTTGCCCTCGAGGCCGAGGCGCACGTCCTCCTCGGTGGGGTTCGGGTTCTCCTCGAGCAGCGACACCGCCGCCATCACCATCCCCGGCGTGCAGAAGCCGCACTGCAGGCCGTGCTGGGTGTGGAAGGCCTGCTGCACCGGGTGCAGCGCGCCGGGCCCGCCGTTGCCCGAGGCGGCGGCCAGGCCCTCGATGGTCGTCACCTCGTGCCCGTCGGCCTGGACCGCGAGGATCGTGCACGACTTGACCGACTCGCCGTCCAGGAGGACGGTGCACGCCCCGCACGACGACGTGTCGCAGCCGACGTTCGTGCCGGTGAGCCCCAGGTCGTCCCGCAGGTGGTGGACCAGCAACCGGCGGGGTTCGACGTCCGACGTCCGTTCCACGCCGTTGACGGACAGGGTGATCTCCACGAGGCCCCCTTCCCTGGGATGGTCGCCCGGCGACCGCCCGAGCGCGTGTGACGACCGACACACTACCCCTCGGTGCGCGTCGGCGCTGGCCGGTTCCGTGGTGCCTCAGCCGGTGGCGTCGCGGACGGCCCGCCACACCCGCTCGGGCGTGCACGGCATGTCGACGTGCCGCACCCCGAGGTGGGCGAGGGCGTCGCAGACGGCGTTGTGGACCGCCGGCGTCGCCCCGATGGTCCCCGACTCGCCGATGCCCTTGGCCCCCAGCGGGTTGACGAAGGTGGGCGTCTCCTGGTCGACGAGCTCGAAGCTGGGCAGCTCGGCGGCCGAGACGACGGCGTAGTCGGCGAAGGTGGACGTCAGCGGGTTGCCGTCGTCGTCGTGGACGACCTGCTCGTAGAGCGCCTGCGCCACCCCTTGGGCGATCCCGCCGTGGCGCTGGCCCTCGGCCAGCAGCGGGTTGACGATCCGCCCGGCGTCGTCGCAGGCCACGAGCCGGCGCAGCCGGACGTCGCCGGTCTCGGTGTCGACCTCGACGACGGCGACGTGGGCGCCGAACGGGTAGGTCGGCTGCGTGGCGGTGAAGGTGTGGTCGGCCCGCAGCGCCGGCACGCCGGCGGCCGCCAGCACCTCGGCCCAGCTGCGGCCCACGGCCGGGGTGCCGGCGACGTGGAACCGGCCGGTGGCGGGGTCGAGCACGACGTCTTCCGCAGCTGCCTCCAGCTGCTCGGCCGCCAGCCGGCGGGCCTGCTCGACGACCTCGACGACGGCGCCCCGGACGGCCGAGCCGCCGAGCTGGAGCGAACGCGAGCCGAAGGTGCCGGTGCCGCCGGTGACCAGGTCTGTGTCGCCGTGGACGACCCGCACGGCGTCGAGCGGCAGGCCGGTGTGGTCGGACACGACCATGGCGAGCGCCGTGGCGAGGCCCTGCCCGTGGGGCGAGGCCCCGGTGCCGACGACGACCTCGACACCGCCCTCACCGCCACGCACCTCGACCCAGCCGACCTCGGCACCGGCCCGCGGGCCGGTCGTCACCTCGACGTAGGTCGACACCCCGATGCCGAGGGCGATCGGGTCGCCCGCGGCCCGCCGCCGGGCCTGCTCGGCCCGCAGCTCGTCGTAGCCGGCGGCGGCCAGGGCCCGCTCGAGCGCGGCCGGGTAGTCGCCGGTGTCGTAGGTGGCCCCGGTGGCCGTCGTGTGGGGCTCGTCGAAGCGGGGGACGAGGTTGCGCCGCCGCACCTCGGCGGGGTCGAGCCCGACCTCGGCGGCGAAGAGGTCGACGGCCCGCTCGATGGCCGCGGTCGCCTCGGGCCGCCCCGCGCCCCGGTAGGAGGCGACCGGCGTCGTGGTCGTCACGACGACGCGGGAGCGCGAGGTCACCCGGTCGACGGCGTAGGTGCCGGCGGCCATCGCC
>DATGPY010000183.1:0-8884 GCA_035304465.1 Acidimicrobiales bacterium
CCGCCGAAAACCGCGTCGAAGCCGTGTTCTTCGATGGCGTCCAGCAGCGTGGTGGTCTGCAGGCGGTTGCGCGAGGCGCGGCGGCCGGTCTCCTCGACCACCCGGCCGGCGTCGATGGACGCCTGCACACTGGCCACGACCAGCCGCGCTCCCAGCTCGGCCACCCGCCGGTCGCGGAACTCGATGACCTCGGGGAAGTTGTGCCCGGTGTCGACGTGCATCACCGGGAACGGCACCTTCGCCGGGGCGAAGGCCTTGACGGCGAGGTGCAGCATCACCGCCGAGTCCTTGCCGCCGGAGAAGAGCAGCACGGGGCGCTCGAACTCGGCCGCGACCTCGCGGATGATGTGGATCGCCTCGGCCTCGAGCGCCTGCAGGTGGGTCAGCTGGTAGGTCGGCGCCGGAGGGGTGGACGTCGTCGGGGTCGTCATGCGGGGCTCCAAGCTAAATCCCGACCAGATAGGTAAGCAATACGACCCGCCTGGTATGCATGGAGGATGCCGCACCCGACACCCGATGACCACACCCTGGCGGCTCGCCTCGCCACGCAAGCGGGTGAACTGCTCGTCGGGCTGCGCGACCGGGCGGCCCGCGACGGCGGCCCCACCGGCCGGGCGCTCGGCCGGGAGGGCGACCGGCTCGCCCACGAGCTGCTGGTGACCGCCCTGTCCGAGGCCCGCCCGGACGACGCGGTGCTCTCGGAGGAGGGCGCCGCCGACCCCCACCGGCTCGAGGCCCGCCGGGTGTGGATCGTCGACCCGCTCGACGGCACCCGCGAGTACGGCGAGCCACCCCGAACCGACTGGGCCGTCCACGTCGCCCTCGTGGTCGACGGCGAGCCGGTGGCGGGAGCCGTCGCGCTGCCGGGCCGGGGCCTGACCCTGGCCACCGACCCGCCCCCGGGCCCGCCGCCCCCGGCGCCGGCGCGCCCCCGGGTGGTGGTCAGCCGCAGCCGGCCGCCGGCCGAGGCCGCCCGGGTGGCGGCGGCGCTGGGTGGCGAGCTCGTGCCGCTGGGCTCGGCCGGGGCCAAGGCGATGGCGGTGGTGCTCGGCGAGGCCGACGTCTACGTGCACAGCGGCGGCCAGTACGAGTGGGACTCGGCGGCACCGGTCGCCGTCGCCCGGGCAGCCGGGCTGCACGCCTCCCGGCTCGACGGCTCGCCGCTCGTCTACAACCGGCCCGACCCCTGGCTGCCCGACCTGCTCGTCTGCCGACCCGAGCTGGCCGAGGCCGTGGTCACCGCCGCCAGGGGCTGAGCCCCCGGGGGCCGAGGGGGCCCGCCGCAGCGGGCCCGCATCCGCTCAGCGGGGCTCGTCCGGCACCCGCTGCACGACCGGGGCGTCGGGCGGGGCGTCGAGGAGGCCCAGGACGTGGTCGGCCACCCAGGCCGGGCTGTTGTACGCGCCCTCCTCCCGGATCCGGTGGAACCGGTCGACCGAGGGGAACCGCTCCGGCGGCGTGGCCCGGATGAGCGCCTGCATGTCGGTGTCGACGACCCCGGGCGCCACGGCGAAGGCCCGCAGCCCGCTGCCCGCCTCCTCCAGCGCCACCACCCGGGTGGCGTGGTCGACCGCCGCCTTGGCCGCGCAGTAGGCGGCCCACCCGGCGTACGCGCGGGTGGCGGCGCCGCTCGTGACGTTGACCAGCATCCCGCCGCCGGGCCGGCTGCGGACGTGGCGGGCGAAGGTGGCCGAGCCGTGGAGCACGCCGAGCACGTTGACCTCGATGTTCGCCCGCAGCTCCCCGGGGTCCACCTCCCGCAGCGGGCCGACCGGGCCCAGCAGCCCGGCGTTGTTCACCCACAGGTCGATGCGGCCGAGGCGCTCGACGACCGCGTCGGCGAAGCGGTCGACGGCGACGGGGTCGGTGACGTCGACGGCGCCGGTCACGACCCGGGCGCCGTCTCCCGCCGTCGGCGGGACCTCCGGCTCGCGCCGGGCGCACAGGCCCAGGCCGAGCCCGACCTCGGCGAACCGGGCCGCCAGCCCGGCACCCAGGCCCCGGCTCGCGCCCGTCACGACGGCCACCCGGCCGGCCACCCCCGGGCCCGGGCCGCCGGCGCCGGCCTCTACTGTTCGGTCCATGTCCGGATTCGAGCAGGCCGTCGTCCGGGTGCTCCAGTCCCTCGGGCCCGGCGACGTCGCCACCTACGGCGAGGTGGCCGCCGAGGCCGGCTTCCCCGGGGCGGCGCGTGCCGTCGGCCGCCTGCTCGCCACCAGCGGCGAGGACCTCCCCTGGTGGCGGGTGGTGACCGCCACCGGGCGCCTCGTGCCGGGCCACGAGCACGAGCAGGCCCGCCGGCTGGCGGCCGAGGGTGTCGCGGTGGTCGACGGCCGGGTGGCCCCCGTCGAGGCCGACGCCCTCCGCTGACCCGCGCTGGGGCGTCCCGCCCGACGCGGGGCAGACTTCCGGGGATGGCCGGCGCCCCCGACCTCGCCGCGGGCAGCTTCAGCGACACCCCGCCCTGGACGATCCCCGACCCCGACGCCCTCGTGTGGCGGCAGGGGCTCGACGAGGTGCGCGCGTCCGTGATGGCCGAGGTCCCCCGGCTGACGGCGCCCCGCCGCTGGCCACCCGGCGCCCGCCTCGGCACGGTCGTCCGCCACCTGGGCGGCGCGGTGGCGCTGTGGGCCCTGCGGGAGCGGCGCCAGGGCGGGAGCCGCAGCCGGGCGGGCATCTCCCGGCGCCTGCGCCGGGCCGCCGAGCGGCTCGGGCCCACCTACATCAAGCTCGGCCAGATCATCAGCTCCGGCGAGGGCATCTTCCCCGCCGAGCTGGTCGACGAGTTCAAGCTCTGCCGCGACCGGGTGCCGGCCGAGCCGTTCCGGGTGGTGCGCGAGGTCCTCGAGGACGACCTCGGGCGCCCGCTCGAAGACGTCTTCCGGTGGATCGACCGCACGCCGCTGGCCGCGGCCTCGATCGCGCAGGTCCACGCGGCCACTCTGCGGACCGGCGAGCGGGTCGTCGTCAAGGTCCAGCGCCCGACGGTCGCCCGCCTGGTGCGCGACGACCTGCGGGTGATGGCCTGGCTCGCCCCGCTCCTGGTGGGTCGCATCCCCATCGCCGCGCTGGCCAACCCGCCGGCCCTGGTCGAGCTGTTCGCCCAGACCATCGCCGAGGAGCTCGACTTCCGCCTCGAGGCCGAGAACATGCTCGACGTCGCCCGGACCTTCGCCGAGCTCGGCCAGCGGGGCTACGTCGTGCCCCGGCCCCACCCGACGCTCGTCACCCGCCGGGTGCTGGTGATGGAGCGGCTCGACGGCTTCCGGTTCGACGACGTCGTCGGCATGCGGGGTGCCGGGGTCGACACCGAGGCCCTCGTCCGCACCGGGATGATCGGGTTCCTCGAGGGCGCCGTCCTCCACGGCATCTTCCACGGCGACCTGCACGGCGGGAACCTGCTCGTGCTGCCCGACGGCCGCACCGCCCTGCTCGACTTCGGCATCACCGGACGGCTCGACGAGCCCCGCCGCGTCGCCTTCCTCCGCCTGCTGATGGCGGGATCCACCAACGACCTGATGGCCCAGCTCGCCGCCCTGCGCGACCTCGGCGTGCTGCCGCCCGACGCCGACCTCGACCGGGTCGTGCGCGAGCTGCGCCTCGACCAGCCGGCGGTCGACCCGACGACCATGTCGGGCGAGCAGCTCGTCCAGGAGCTGCAGCAGGTGATCAAGGCCCTGCTCGGGCTCGGGGCCCGCCTGCCGAAGGAGCTCATGCTCTTCGTGAAGAACATGGTGTTCCTCGACGGCGCCATCGCCACGCTCGCCCCCGACCTCGACCTGTTCGGCGAGATCACGCACCTGTCGATGTACTTCGCCACCCGCCACGGCGACCGGATCATGGCGGACGTCGGCGTCGACCCCCGCACGGTCGAGGTCGACCTCGACGGCGTGAGGGCGAGCTTCGGCGTCGACGCGGGCACCGAGCGGCTCACCCACCGCGAGCTGCGCCGGCGGCGCGAGACCATCCGCCGCAACCTGGCCCGGCGCCGCCGCTGAGCACCCGGGCGCACGGCCGGTCGGCGCCCCGGGGCCGGCGCGGGCCGCCGCTATCGTCGCCGCCGTGCGCCTCGTCGTCGCCCGCTGCACCGTCGACTACGCCGGCCGCCTGACGGCCCACCTGCCCCCGGCCACCCGGCTGGTGATGGTCAAGGCCGACGGGTGCGTCGCCGTGCACGCGGACGGCGGCGCCTACAAGCCGCTCAACTGGATGAACGCCCCCAACACCCGCACCGAGGGCGTCGACGACGAGGGCAACGTCGTGTGGACCGTGCGCTCCCCCAAGGGCGAGACGTTGACCATCACCCTGCACGAGGTGCTCTCCGACACCACCCACGACCTGGGTGTCGACCCCGGGCTGTCGAAGGACGGGGTCGAGGCCCACCTGCAGGAGCTGCTGGCCGCCAACTGCGAGGTCATCGCCCCCGGCCTGCGGCTCGTGCGCCGCGAGTACCCGACCGACATCGGCCCCGTCGACCTGCTGTGCCGCGACGCCGAGGGCCGGGTGGTGGCGGTGGAGGTCAAGCGCCGGGGCGAGATCGACGGCGTCGAGCAGCTCACCCGCTACCTGGAGTTCCTCGAGCGCGACCCGCGCCTGCGCCCGGTGCGCGGCGTGCTCGTCGCCCAGCAGATCAAGCCCCAGGCCCGGGTGCTGGCCGGGCAGCGCCGGATCGACTGCGTCGAGGTCGACTACGACGCGCTGCGGGGCATGGGGTCGAACGAGCTGCGGCTGTTCTGAGCGGCCGGAGCACCCGGAGAGCGGCGCGGACGGCCCGCCGGCCGGCCGCGGACACCCCGGGTCGGGGGCGGCGCGGCCGGCCGGCGAACGGGCGCTCAGGCGGGGCCGAAGCGGAACCGGCCGGCGTCGAGCACGACGCGGCCGTCGCCGCCGACGGTCTGGAACAGGGCGCGGCCCTCGTCCGCGCTCTCGACCCACATCCGCACGGTCAGCGGCTCGCCCGGGAACACCGGGCTGGAGAACCGCCCGGCCATCGACCGGAACAGCGCCGGGTCGCCCCCGCACAGGGTGTGGAGGAGGGCCCGGCCCGTGAACCCGTAGGTGCACAGCCCGTGGAGGATCGGCCGGTCGAACCCGGCCAGGGCCGCGAACTTCGGGTCGGAGTGCAGCGGGTTGCGGTCGCCGGAGAGCCGGTAGAGCAGCGCCTGGTCGACCCGGGTCGCGTAGGTGACCTCGTGGTCGGGCTCCCGCTCGGGCATCGGCACCTTGGTGGACGGCCCGCGCTCGCCGCCGAAGCCGCCCTCGCCCCGGATGAACAGGCTGGAGCGGGTGGTGAACAGCGGCTCGCCGTCGGCCACCGAGGTGGCCTTGGTCTCGGTCTCGACCACCGCGCCGGAGCCCTTGTCCCAGATGCCGACGACCTGGGAGACGGCCTCGAGCTCGCCCTCGACGGGCACCTCGCGGTGGAGCTCGACCGCCTGCTCGCCGTGGACGAGCATCGCCGGGTTGAACGTCCCGATCGAGCCCAGGGCCCCGCCCATGGGGGCGAGCACGACCGCCTGGGTGGGCAGGGCCCGCTGCGTCACGTCCTGGCTGTTCTCGGTCGTGAACTCGAGCTCGCTCGTCGGGTCCTCGGCGCCCGCCCCGACGCCGAGGGCGTAGAGCAGCGAGTCCTTCGAGGTCCAGCGGCGGCGGGCCGGCTCCGAGGTGGCGCCGACCGCGTCGGGGTTGATGGGCACGGCGGTGACCTCAGCTCTCGTCGTAGCCGAACATGTTGGCGTTCGGCCGGGCCTGCGCGACGAGGTCGAGGACGGCCTGGCCGAGCACCTCGGGGTCGTCGTCGGGGTTCTCGATGGTCGGGCCCCGGTGCCAGCCCTCGGCGACCGAGAGCATCCGGCCGCTGACGTCGAAGACCCGGCCGGTGACGCCGGCGGAGAGCGGGCTGGCCAGCCAGCACACGATCGGCGCGATGTGCTTGGGGTCGAGCTGCTCGCGGGCCTCGCCCTCGGCCTGGCCCATGCCGAGGTCGGCGGTCATGCGGGTGAGCGCAGCGGGGGCGATGGCGTTGACGGTCACCCCGTAGCGGGCCAGTTCCTTGGCGGCGATGATCGTGAAGGCCGCGATGCCGGCCTTGGCCGCGCCGTAGTTGGTCTGGCCCACGTTGCCGTAGATGCCCGACGGCGACGAGGTGTTGATGATGCGGCCGTCGACCTCTTCGCCGGCCTTCGACCGGGCCCGGAAGTGGTTGGCCGCGAAGTGCGAGGGGGCGAACGTGCCCTTGAGGTGCACCTTGATGACCGCGTCCCACTCGGCCTCGGTCATGTTCACGAGCATGCGGTCACGGAGGATGCCGGCGTTGTTGACCAGGACGTCGAGCTTGCCGAAGGTCTCGATGGCGGTGTTGACCAGGTTCTCGGCGCCGGCCCAGTCGCTCACGTCGTCGGTGTTCGCGACGGCCTTGCCGCCGGCGGCGACGATCTCGTCGACCACCTGCTGCGCGGGGCCGGCGTCGCTGCCCGACCCGTCCACCGCGGCGCCGAGGTCGTTGACGACCACGCTCGCGCCCTGCGCGGCCAGCAGCAGCGCGTGCTCGCGGCCGATGCCGCGACCTGCGCCGGTCACGATCGCCACTCGTCCGTCACAGATGCCCATGGGCAGGTTCTCCTCTCGTGGGCGGTGGTCCGCCCGGGGTCGGACCGCCGCCTCATCCGGATCGTCACGGGTTTGTCGCCCGCCGGGAACGTAGCAGCGCGACACTGGAGGACGTGACCGACGTCCACCAGTGTCCGCACTGTGAGTTGCGGTTCGTCTCGCGCAACGAGCTGAGCGACCACATGGCGCTGGAGCACCCCCGCGCGGTCGACGACGACACCGCGGATCTCGACGACCAGCAGCAGCGTGGCTCGCAGCGCTGAGCACGGCAGCGACCCCGCCCGCCGGTGCGCCGGGCCGGCCGCGGCTCGACCGACCCCGCGCACCGGCGGTCGTCACGTCGAGTGGTTGGGTGGCTTCGCGCCGGACGTGGCAGGGTAGGACGTCGTGGACGGGAACGATCGTGGTTCCGCGCCCGGGGGCGCGGACGCCGGGGAGCTGCGCACCAGCCAGGCTGCGGGGGGCGGGAACCCGCCGGGGCCGGACGGGCCGGCGCCGTCGCCGGACGCGCCGGGCGGGGAGCCGCCGGTACGGCCGGAGGCCACCACGGAGGCCACGGAGCGCGGCGGCGCGTCGGCGCCGGACGAAAGGCCGTCGGGCCCGCCCCCGGACCGCGCCGGGGGCGGCGCGCCCTCGCCCGGCGCGGCGTCGGGCGAGGGCGCGCCGCCGCGGCGCTCGGCCGCGCCCGAGTACGGCGCGTCCCGCACCGATCACCCGAAGATCTTCGACCTGCCCGACGAGCCCCGGCGCCGGCCGAACGGCACCCTGGTCCTGGGCGGCGCCGCGGCCGCCGAGGGGCGCACCACCGGGCCGAACCCCCGCATCGCCGGCGCCGCGCCCCCGGATCCCACCCGCGACGGCGAGGGCGAGCCCCGCGGCCGCCACTTCGCCAAGGGCGGCCCCGCACGCCCCCGCTGGGTCCTCGCGCTGGCCGCGCTGCCCGCCGCGGCGCTGCTCCTGCTGATCGGCGCCTGGGCCGTCGACACCGCCGCCCTGTCCGGCCAGGTCCTCCGCAACGTCGAGGTCGCCGGCCGGTCCGTCGGAGGGCTCGGCGAGGCGTCGCTCCCCGAGGTGATGGAGGAGGTCAACGCCGAGGTCGCCCAGCGGCCGGTCGTCATCACGAGCGGCGAGACCACCTACGAGACCACCGCCGGCGAGCTGGGGCTGCGCGTCGACGCCGAGGCGACCGCCGAGGCCGCGCTGGACGTCGGCCGCAGCGACGCGCTGCTCCTCCGCCCGTTCCGGTGGCTGGCGTCGTTCTTCGACCCGCGCGAGGTCGACGTCGAGTACGTCGTCACCGAGTCGCAGGTCAACGCCAAGCTCTTCGAGCTGCAGGCGGCCGACATCGTCGGGGCCAAGGACCCGAGCTTCGAGCTGACCGAGGAGGGCTGGCGGGTCGTCCCCGGCGTGCCGGGCGAGGGCATCGACGCCGAGCAGGTCGCCGCCGCGCTGCCGGCCGCGGCCGCCGAGGAGGGCTCGGGCCCGATCCGCATCGAGGCCGATCGGGTGGCGATCGCGCCCCGGATCTCCGACGAGGAGGCGCAGCAGGTCGCCGACCAGGTCAACGCGATGGCGGCCAACGGCCTGGAGATCACCGCCGGCGGCACCACCCGGTCGGTCGATGCCGCGACGCTGCGCACCTGGGTCGTCCCCCGCATCGAGGACAGCGAGCCCCGGGCAGCGCTCGACGCGGAGGTCGTCGGCCAGCAGCTGCCGGAGATCTTCGCCGACATCGAGGTCGAGCCCCAGGACGCCCGCTTCGAGGTGCAGGGCGGCACGCCGGTCGTCATCCCGGCCCAGGAGGGCGTCGCGTGCTGCGCCGAGGACAGCGCCGACCGCATCTGGGAGGCGCTGTCGTCGGGGACGACGGAGATCGAGGTCGACGTCGTCACGACCGAGCCCGACCTCACCACCGAGGAGGCCGAGGGCCTCGGCATCCGCGAGCCGGTGGGCGGCAACCACGCCTGGCGCGACGGGCAGCCTACCACCGCCGGGCCCGGCTTCACCACCTACTACGCGCCCGGTCAGCCCCGGGTCACGAACATCCACCGCATCGCCGACATGGTCCGCGGCGCGGTCATCCTGCCGGGCGAGACGTTCTCGGTGAACGAGCACGTGGGGCCCCGCACGACCGAGAAGGGCTTCGTGCCGGCGGGCGCCATCCGCGACGGCGAGCACGTCGACGAGGTCGGCGGCGGCGTGTCGCAGTTCGCGACGACCCTGTTCAACGCCGCCTACTTCGCCGGGCTCGACATCCCGGTCAGCCAGGCCCACT
>DATGPY010000184.1:0-5391 GCA_035304465.1 Acidimicrobiales bacterium
CGGGGCCGGCGGGTTCATCGGGGGGCACCTCGTCAGGCGGCTGCGCGAGGAGGGCGTGGGCCGGATCCGCGCCGTCGACTGCAAGCCGAAGGACGAGTGGTACCAGGTCTTCGACGACGTCGAGAACGTCCAGGCCGACCTGCAGCTCCTCGATGCCTGCCGCGACGTCACCGAGGGCGTCGACACCGTGTTCAACCTGGCCGCCGACATGGGCGGCATGGGCTTCATCGAGAACAACAAGGCCCTGTGCATGCTCTCGGTGCTCGTGTCGACCCACATGCTCGTGGCCGCCCGCGACGCCGGGGTCGAGCGGTTCTTCTACTCGTCGTCGGCCTGCGTCTACGCCGCCGACAAGCAGTCCTCGCCCGAGGTGAGGCCGCTGCGGGAGGCCGACGCCTACCCGGCCGACCCCGAGGACGGCTACGGCTGGGAGAAGCTGTTCAGCGAGCGCATGGCCCGGCACTTCCACGAGGACTTCGGCCTCGAGACTCGGGTCGCCCGCTACCACAACATCTACGGACCCCTCGGCACCTGGCAGGGCGGGCGCGAGAAGGCCCCGGCCGCCATCTGCCGCAAGGTGGCCACCGCCGTGCTCACCGGCGACCACACCATCGAGATCTGGGGCGACGGCCAGCAGACGCGCAGCTTCACCTACATCGACGACTGCCTCGAGGGCACGCTGCGGCTCGTGGCCAGCGACGTCCGCGAGCCGATCAACGTCGGCAGCGACCAGCTCGTCACCATCAACGAGCTGGTCGACATCGTCGAGGGCATCGCGGGCGTGAAGCTCGAGCGCCGCTACAAGCTCGACGCGCCCCAGGGCGTGCGGGGCCGCAACAGCGACAACACGCTGATCCGTGAGCGCCTGGGCTGGGCGCCGTCGATCAGCCTCGAGGACGGGCTGGCCGCCACCTACGCGTGGGTCTACGACCAGGTCGCGGCCACGATGCAGCGCGGCTGACAGCACGTGGGACCGCTCTCGGCGCGCCGCCTGGCCGACCCGACGAACCGGCGCCGGGTGCTGGTCATGGCCGACCAGGCCGCGTCGAGCCTGTCCAACACGCTGGTCGGGATCTTCGCCGCCCGCGCCCTGTCGGCCGACGGCTTCGGGGCCTTCGGCCTGGCCTGGGTGGCGTACTTCCTCGTCCAGGGGGCCTGCCGGGCGCTGGTGGGCGAGGTGCTGCTGTCGATCCACTCGGCCGAGGACGCCGAGCGCCGGGGGCGGCGCCTGCCCGACGTCCTCGGGGCGACGCTCACGGTGTCGGCGGTCGCCGCCGTGGGCGCCGCCGTCGTCGGCGTGCTGCTGGAGCCGCCGTCGTCGTCCGCGCTGCTGGCGTTCGCCGTCGTGATCCCGGTCGTCCTCGTGCAGGACACCTGGCGCTTCGTCTGCATCGTCGACCGGGCGGGCACCGCGCTGCTCCTCGACGTCGTGTGGCTGGTGGCGGTGTGCGGCGTCCTGGCCGCCGCACCGGAGGGCGCCGGCGCCGGGTGGTTCGTGGCCGCCTGGGGCCTGAGCGCGGCGCCGGCGGTGGCCGTGGCCGCCCTGGCCGACCGGCGCTTCCTCACCTGGCGGCTCCGGCCGCTGCGGTGGCTGGTGGCCGAGCGGGCGACGACGAGCCGGTTCTTCGGCGAGTACCTCACCGCCCAGGCCGGCCAGCAGCTGACGCTGGCGGCGGTCAGCGGCCTGGCGGGCATCGCCGCGCTCGGCGCCGTGCGGGCGTCGCAGATCCTCTACGGGCCGCTCAACACCATCCACCGGGGCATCTACATGGCGGTCGTGCCCGACGGCGCCCGGGTCCGGTCCGACCCGCCGCGGCTGCGGCGGCTGGCGGTGCGGGCCACGGCCCTCGTCGTCGGGGCGGCCGTGGCCTGGATGGTCGTGGCGCTCGCCCTGCCCGACCGGGGCGGCGAGGCGCTCTTCGGCGACTCGTGGGCCGAGGGCCGCGACCTCGTGCTGCCGATGGGCCTGGCGATGATCGTGGGCTCGGCGGCGACGGGCGGCTTCGCGGGCGTGCGGGCGCTGGGCGACGCCCGGGCCAGCTTCCGGGCCCGCCTCACCAGCCTGCCGGGCGAGCTGGTGCTGCCCGTGCTCGGCACGTGGTGGGGCGGGGCCGTGGGCTTCGCGCTCGGCTTCGCCGCCGCCCGGTCGGTGACGAGCGCGGTGTGGTGGCGGGCCTTCCTCGTGCACGCGCCGGCGGCGGCGCAGGGTGCCGCGACCCCGGGCGGGACGGCGGAGAGCGGCGGGACGGACGAGCTGCGACTCGCGACGGCAGGGACGATCGACCATGGCTGACGGAACGACGAACGGTGCCGGCTCCCGAGGGGACCTGCGGGTCTGCGTCCTCTGGTCGTGCCTGTCGGGCTACCTGTCGGCGTCGCTGCACGCCCTCGTCGACCGGGGCGTCGACCTGCTCGTCGTCCACGAGCGCGCTGCGGCCGCCGCGCCGTTCGACGACGCCGTGCTGACCGCCGGCTTCCGGTCGGAGGCCTGGAGCGGCGCGCCCGACGAGGACGAGCTCACGGCCCTGCTCGACGAGTTCCGGCCCCACGCGCTGGTGGTCAACTCCTGGCACATCGGCGCCTACCGCCGCGCCGCCCGCCGCCTCCGCGGCCGGGCGCTGCGCATCGTCACCGTCCACAACCAGTGGACCGCCACCCCCAAGCAGCTGGCGGCCCGGATCGTCGCCCCGGTGCTGCTGCACCCCACCTACGACGCCGCGTTCGTCTGCGACGAGCGCCAGGCGGTGTTCGCGGAGCGGCTCGGGTACCCGGCCGAGCGGCTGCTGTGGGGGGTCAACACCTGCGACCAGCCGCTGTTCGCGCAGGTGGCCGAGCGGCGGGGCGACGCCGCCCCGCCCCGGCGCTTCCTGTTCGTCGGCCGGCTGGTGCCGGAGAAGGGCGTCGACGTCCTGGCCGCCGCGTACCGCGCCTACCGGGCGGGCGCGGACGACCCGTGGCCGCTGCTCGTGGCGGGCGTCGGCCCGCTGGCCGGGGAGCTCGCCGGCATCGAGGGGGTCGAGATGGTCGGGTTCGTGCAGCCACCCGACCTGCCGGCGGTGTTCGAGCGGGCGGGCTGCCTGGTGCTGCCCAGCCGCCACGAGCCGTGGGCGGTCGTCGTGCACGAGGCCGTCTCCGCCGGCCTGCCGGTGGTCTGCACCCGTCGCTGCGGCGCGTCGACCCGGCTGGTCCTCGACGGCTACAACGGCGCCGTCGTCAGCCCCGACGACGTCGACGGCCTGGCCCGGGCCATGGCCCGGGTCGCCGCCGCGGACGACGACGAGCGCCGGGCGATGGGCGCGGCCAGCGAGGAGCTGAGCCGCCAGTACACGCCGCAGCGGTGGGCCCGGCTGCTGGAGGAGCGCATCCTCGAGCTGCGGGCGACGCTCGGGCTCGGCGACCCGGCGCGCCCGGCGGGCGCAGGCAGGTCGCGGGCGGTCAGCGGCCTGTTGCGGGGCTGAGGGCGCCTGCCCCCGGCGCCTGCTGCGCCCGCTGGACGGCCTCGGTGCGGCAGATGGACCACAGGCACCAGACGAGCGCCGTGGGCAGCCAGAAGAACCGGTGGTAGAGGATCGGGCCGAAGTTGGCGAAGACGCAGCCCGTCGCGAACGACGCCGTGAGCGCGACGGCCACCGGGTGGAGCGGTCCGTGGCGCGTGTGGACGACCAGGCGGATCGCGGCCCGCAACGTCGCGCCCAGCACGATCAGCAGGCCGATCAGCGCCGGCAGGCCGGCCTCGAGCAGCACCTTCAGGTACATGTTGTGGACGCCGCCGCTGACCGTGCCCTCGATGGCCCCTGACCGGTAGGCGGTGCGGGTGTCGAGGCTCGTGCCGGTGACGAGCCACTTGTCGAAGTTGCCGAGCACCTGGGCGTTCAGCTCGCCCCGCATGCTGACGCTGCCGGTGACGTAGCGGTCGCCCGACTGGTAGCGCTCGATGCGCTCGATGACCGGCAGGTCGGAGGTGAACAGCAGGACGGCGCCGACGACGGCGAGCGCCCCGAAGCCGACGACGGCGAGCGGGCTGCGCCGGCGCCGTTGCCCCGGCGGGACGAGCACCAGGATGGCGACCGTGGCGACCATCGAGAAGCCGGCGGTCAGCAGCCCGGTGAGCGAGCCGGACATCGAGACGCCGTAGACGGTGAAGCCGGTCAGGCCGACCCGCCAGGCCACCTCGGCCCGGCGGGAGCGGCCGGGCGTGGCCGGGACGCCGAGCAGGAGGAGGGGCAGCACCACGACGAGGTAGCCGGCGAGGTCGTTGGGGTGGCCGGTGAAGGCGGTCTGCCGCCCCTCGCTGTTCTCGGCGCTGATGTTGACGAGCCCCACCTGGTCGAGGGCCGCGGCGGCGACCGTGAAGGCGACGCCCCACCGCCAGGCCCGGAGGAGGGCGGCGAGCGCGGCGCGCGTCGGCGTGACGGCCCGCAGGATCCAGAACCAGACCAGCGTCAGGTAGCCGATGCGGGCGACGACCAGCAGCGACCGGGCGGGGTCCCACGAGCGGAACGACGACAGCGTCCCGGCGGCCAGCAGCAGCGTGCTGCCGGCGAGCACCAGCTGCGGGCTGCGGCGTGCCGCGGCGGGCGCCAGCCCGGCCTGGCGGCCGGTCAGCAGGTGGACGACGGCGAGCACGCCGGCGCCCAGGTACATCACGTCGCTGATGCCGAAGTCGCGGAAGCCGACCTCGATCATCCCGAGCGTGAACGTGCCGGCGAGGGCGAGCAGCAGCGCCGGGTCGCGGGGCGCGGCCCCACCCGCCGCGCGCGGCGGCGACGGGTGCGCTGCTCCTCCCTCGATCCCCTGCATGTCGTCCGCGTGGCCGCCGGCGGTGCGTCGGTGGCGCAGGACGCTAGCGGGGGTGGTGCCGGCCCCGTCCAGTCGGGCGACGACCGGTGCGGCGCTCAGGCGGCCGAGGTGCGGGGCGCGGCGTCGTGGCGGGCCGCGCGGAGCTCGCGGCGACGGATCGACCAGAGGGCGCCGGTCAGGGCGACCGGCATCCAGAAGAACCGGTCGAACGTCGTCGGCTGGAACATGGCGGTCGTGGTCACCGCCGCGAAGCTGCCGACCAGGCCGACGACGAGCATGCGCAGGTGCGGGTCGGCGCGCAGGCGCAGCGCGACGAGCTGCCGCAGGGTGGTCGTCAGCATGAGGAGCACGCCGAGGAGGGCGGGCAGGCCCGCCTGGTAGAGCACCGACAGGTACATGTTGTGGACGCCGAAGTTGCGGACGGCGGGGTTGTCGGGGTTGATCGGGTCGAGGCGGGCGGTGCCGAGGTTGAAGCCGTAGCCGACGACCAGGAACTGGTCGAACCGGTCGATGACCATCTCGTTGCGCCGGCCCCGGGAGTCGACGCTGGCCACGACGTGCCGGTCGCCCTCCCGCAGGCCGAGCAGCCGG
>DATGPY010000185.1:0-2936 GCA_035304465.1 Acidimicrobiales bacterium
TCGAGCACCGGGCGGGTGACCGCCAGCGCGAGGAGCCCCGCCAGCTCGAGCGCGAGCAGGCCCTCGTCCCGCAGCGCCCGGGCGCCCCGGGCCACGAGGCGCCGGGCCGCGTCCGCCGGGGGCGCCGCCCCGCCGTCCCCGGCGCCGTCACCGGATCGTCGGTGCTCGTCCCGCCCGCCCGGCGCGCTCGTCGGCACTACAGCGAGGCCCGGTAGCCGGCGACGTTCCGCTCGAACTCGGCCACCGAGTCGCCGCCGAACTTGCGGAGCGCCTCGGAGGCCAGCACCAGCGCGACCATCGCCTCGGCGACGACCCCCATGGCCGGGACCGCGGTGACGTCGGTGCGCTCCTTGAAGCTCACCGTCTCCTCCTTGGTCTCGACGTCGACGGTCGTGAGCACCGGGCGGTTCAGCGTCGACAGGGGCTTCATGGCCAGGCGGGCGATGATGGGCTCGCCGTTCGAGATGCCGCCCTCGATGCCGCCGGCGAACGACGACGTGCGCCGGTAGGTGCCGGCCTCGGCGTCCCAGGTGATCGGGTCGTGCGCCCGGGAGCCCCGCCGGCCGGCGACGTCCCACCCGTCGCCGATCTCGACCGCCTTGATCGCCTGGATGCTCATGAGCGCGAAGGCGAGCAGCGCGTCGAGCTTGCGGTCCCAGTGCACGTGGCTGCCGAGGCCGACCGGCACGCCGTAGGCGACGACCTCGGCGACGCCGCCCAAACTGTCACCCTCCTTGGCGGCCGCCTTGACCTCGGCGACCATCGCCTCGCCGGCCCCGGGGTCGAAGCACCGCACGGGCGAGGCGTCCACCGCGTCGCGGTCGCCGGGCCCGGGCCGCACCCCCTCGGGGGCGCGCGCACCGCCCATGGCGACGACGTGCGAGATCACCTCGACGCCGATGCGGCGGAGGAGCAGCTTGGCCAGCGTGCCCGCCGCGACCCGGGCCGCCGTCTCGCGCGCCGAGGCCCGCTCGAGGGCGTCGCGGGCGTCGTCGAAGCCGTACTTCTGCATGGCGGCGAGGTCGGCGTGGCCGGGGCGCGGCGTGGTCAGGCGCTTGGAGGGCGCGCCCGGGGCGGGCGACATCTCCTGCTCCCAGCGGGGCCACTCCGGGTTGGGGATCTCGATGAGCACCGGACCGCCGAGCGTCCGCCCGTGACGGACGCCGCCCACCAAGCTGAGCTCGTCGCGCTCGAAGCGCTGGCGCGGCCCACGGCCGTAGCCGAGCCGGCGGCGGGCCAGCTCGGCCGCGACGTCCTCGACGGTGACGGGCAACCCGGCCGGCAGGCCCTCGACGATGACGCCGAGCGCGCGCCCGTGGGACTCGCCCGCGGTCAGGAACCGGAGCATGGCCGCGCGGTGTCGGGGTGGGAGGTCGGCACGACAGCGGAGGGTACCGGCCGGTCCCGTCCGGCTGTCCAACCCGCCCTGGTCAGCTGCAGTTCACGCAGGTGTCCGCCTCGGGCAGCGCCTCCAGCCGCTCGGGCGGGATCTCGGCCCCGCAGCGCGAGCAGCGCCCGTAGGTGCCCGACCGGTGCCGCTCGAGCGCCCGCTCCGCGTTGCGCAGGGCGTCCTTGGCCCGCTCGAGCAGGATGCGGTGGGAGTCCTTGTCCTCCTGGATGACGGCGGGGTCGGCCAGGAGCTGGTCGTACTCCTCCTGGAGGCGCTGCACGTTGGCGCGCGCCGCCTCCAGGTCGGCCACCAGGCGGGCCTCGACCTCGTCGGCCGCGGTGGCCGATGTCGTCGTCTCGTCGGCGTCGGGCATGGGAACCTCTCGTGGGCGTCGTCGCATCGCGTGGAAGGGACCGGTCACGTCCCCCGCGCGGCGGAAGCGGCAGGACGGCTGGCCGGGTGGCGGGGGTGGCGGCTCGCGCTGCGGGACGCCACAGCCGCACGCGGCCGTGCCTCGCACGATAGCGAGATCGTGGACCGTTCGGCCGCGGACCCCCGCGCACCCGCGTTGGCTACCGTTCGGCTGTGCAACCAGGCTGGTACCCCGACCCCGACGGTGGCCCCGACCTGCGCTGGTGGGACGGCGCGGCGTGGACCGACCGGACCGCGCCCGCCGGCACCGACCCGGGCGCGCCGCCTCCGCCGCCCCCGCCGGGCGCGGCCGCCCCGACGAGCGGCGAGCACGCGCCGCCGCCCCTGGCCCCGCCGCCCACCAGCGGCGAGCACGCGCCGCCCCTGCCGGGGCCGCCCGTGCCCGGTCCCGGCGTCCCGCCGCCGGCCGCCCCGCCCCGTGACAACCGGCAGCCGCTGCTGATCGGGCTCGTCGTCCTGATCGTCGTGCTGCTGGGCGTCGGGGGGTTCCTGCTGCTCTCCGGCGACGACGACGAGAGCGCCACCGGCGGCACCACGACGACGACCGAGGACGAGCCGACGACCACCACCGAGCGCCAGACCACGACGACCGAGCGCGAGACCACGACGACCACCGTGGGGTCGCCGACCAGCGAGTACGTCAGCTCCGGCGGGCTGACCTACACCCGGCTGCCGGAGCCGTGGGAGGACTGGCAGTCCGCCGGCGGCGGGTTCGTGCCCGAGATCACGGGCGCCGCCGGGCAGTTCGTCGTCGTCCAGGAGCAGACGCCCACGGGCGGCCAGTGGATCGGCAACGTGCTGATCGGCGACCTCGCCACCAGCTTCAGCTACTCGGGCGAGGAGGACCTGCCCGACGCGACCCACGCCTTCGCCGACAGCCTGATCGCCAACTACTACGTCGAGGGCGCCGAGTCGTCGATCGTGCGCGAGACCGAGGTGACCATCGACGGCCACCCCGGCTACTTCATCCACCACGAGCTGACCTTCGAGATGGAGGGCCTGGAGACGACCCGGGAGAAGGTCATCACCGTGCTGGTCGACACCGGGCGCCGGCGGCCGGGGGCGTTCTTCGCCTCGATCCCCTACAACCGGGCCGACCTCAACGACGGCCTCG
>DATGPY010000186.1:0-3817 GCA_035304465.1 Acidimicrobiales bacterium
CACCCGGACGCCCTGCGCGAGGTCGACGCCGCGCTGCGGGCCGAGCCGGCGGCGGACTACGTCTACACCGACGAGGACAAGATCGACGAGCAGGGGCGCCACTTCGGCCCCTTCCTCAAGCCCGACTGGTCGCCCGAGCGGCTCCGCACGCAGATGTACACCTGCCACCTCAGCGTGCTGCGCCGGTCGCTCGTGCGCGAGGTCGGCGGCTTCCGCCCCGAGTTCGAGGGCGCGCAGGACTGGGACCTCGTGCTGCGCGTCACCGAGCGGGCCCGCCGCGTCCTGCACGTGCCCAAGATCCTCTACCACTGGCGCACGCTGGCCTCCTCGACCGCCGGGCGGGGCGAGGAGGCCAAGCCGTACGCCTACGCCGCGGGCACCCGCGCCATCCAGGCGCACTGCGACCGGGTGGGCTTCCCCGCCACCGTCCGCCACGACGACACCTACAGCGGCGTCTACCACCTGGACCCGGCGCTGCGGTCGCACCCCCGGGTCAGCATCGTCATGCCGACCGCGGGCGGCCAGCGCATCGTCCGGGGCGAGGAGATCACCCTGGTCGTGCACTGCGTCCGGAGCATCGTCGAGCGGACGACCTACCGGAACTACGAGATCGTCGTCGTCGTCGACACGACGGCGCCCGGCGAGGTCGTCGACGAGATCCTCGAGGTCGGCGGCCGGCGCGTGCGCATCGTCCCCTACGACAAGCCGTTCAACTTCGCCGACAAGATCAACGTCGGTGCCCTGGCCGCCGAGGGCGAGCACATCCTGCTGCTGAACGACGACATGGAGGTCGTCACGCCCGAGTGGCTCGACCGGCTGGTCATGTACTCGTCCTTCCCGGGCATCGGCGCGGTCGGGGCCAAGCTGCTCTTCGGCGACGGCCGCCTGCAGCACGTGGGGGTGCTGCTGCGCCGCTCGTCACCGGGCCACCTCTTCCGGGGCTTCAACGGCGACTACAGCGGCTACGCCAACGTCGTGCGGGTCGCCAACAACTACTCGGCGGTCACCGGCGCCTGCCTGATGACGCCCCGGGCCGTGTTCGAGGAGGTCGGCGGGCTCTCGCTCGACTTCCCGCTGAACTTCAACGACATCGACTACTGCCTCAAGGTCCGCGCGGCCGGGCACCGGGTCGTCTACGACCCCGACACCGTGCTGCTGCACTTCGAGTCGTCGAGCCGGTCCTCGGACGTGTCCCCGAGCGAGCTGGACCGGTTCCAGGCCCGCTGGCGCTACGCCACCTGGGTCGACCCCTACGACAACCCGAACTTCCACCCGGAGAACGTCAACATGGTGCCGCCCGTCTACCACCCGGACGGCACCATGCTCGTCTGAGCCGCTGAGGGCGGGCCGCCGCGGCCCGCCCTCAGTTGATCGAGAAGCGGCCGTCGAGCGACACGACCCCGCCGTAGGTCTCGTGCGGGACGCCGGGCACGACGTCGAAGCGCATCGCCCGCGGCCAGCGGTGGTAGCTGTGGGTCACCGAGTCGTTCACGCACTCGACGGTGACGTCGTAGTTGCCGAGCAGGAGCAGCAGCCGGGGGACGTGCAGGTCGACGGTGCCCTCGCCCTCGACCTTGTCGACGAACACCTCGGCCTCCTTGGTGTTCGGCCCGGTCACGAGCATCCCGTCGGGCGTCGTGATCGCGAAACTGAACACCGGGTTGTGCACGGGCTCGGCGGCCTCGTAGTGCATGCGGAAGGTGACCGCGTCGCCGGTGGCCACGCGGGTCGTCGGGTTGCCGTCGGCGTCGAGCAGCTCGACGTCGGTGATGCGCAGCTGGCTCCAGCGGGAGGTCGGGTCGGCGGCCTCGGCCTGCTGGATGTCCACCTGCACCTGGCCCAGGTAGGCGTCGGCCACCTCGCCGGCGTCACCCAGCTCGCGCACGACCCCGTTCTCCAGCCAGACGGCCTGGTCGCAGAGGCTGCGGACCGTCTGCATCGAGTGGGTGACGACCACGATCGTGCGGCCCGCCGCCCGCAGGTCGGCCACCCGCTCCAGGCACTTGCGCTGGAACTCCTCGTCGCCGACGGCGAGCACCTCGTCGATGAGCAGCACGTCGGGGTCGACGTTGATCGCCACCGAGAAGCCGAGGCGCACGTACATGCCGGAGGAGTAGTTCTTCACCGGCGAGTCGATGAACCGCTCGAGGCCGGCGAAGCCGACGATGTCGTCGAACCGGCGGTCGAGCTCACGCTTGGACAGGCCGAGGATGGCGCCGTTCAGGTAGACGTTCTCGCGACCCGACAGCTCGGGGTGGAACCCGGCGCCCAGCTCGAGCAGCGCGGACATCTTGCCCTTGACCTCGACCGCGCCCTTGTCCGGGCGCAGGATCTTGGCCAGGGTCTTGAGCATCGTCGACTTGCCCGAGCCGTTGTGGCCGATCAGCGCGAAGGTCGACCCGGCGGGCACCTCGAACGACACGTCCTTCAGCGCCCAGAAGTCCTCGTACCTGGCGCGGCCCCGGCGCATGATCGTGGCCTTCAGGCTCTGGTTGCGCTCGTGGTAGAGCCGGAACCGCTTCCAGACCCCGTCGGCACGGACGACTGCGTCGCTCATCCCGTCACAGCTCCTCGGCGAGCTTGCCCTCGAGCCGGCTGAACACCCACCACCCGGCGAGGAGCACGGCGATCGACACCCCGACCAGGTAGGCGAGGTGGTCGAGCGGCGGGAAGCGCAGGTGGTAGAGGGCGTCGCGGTAGGCCTCGACGAAGCGGGTCAGCGGGTTGAGGTTGTAGAGCGTGATCTTCCACCCGCCGGTTCCCACCTCGCCCTGCACCAGGGACACGGGGTAGACGATCGGGGCCGAGTAGAGCCACACCTGCAGCACGAGGCCGAGCAGGTGCTGCAGGTCGCGGAAGTAGACGGCGGCGCCGGCGAGGGCCAGGGCGAGCCCGGTCACGAACATCGTCTGGATGGCGACCAGCAGCAGCACGACCGGCACCCACACGACGACGATGTTGCCGAAGAAGGCGAGCACGACGGCGAGCACGCCGAGCTCGATGAGGAACGAGACCAGCCAGGAGGCGACGGTGGCGCCGACCAGGATCTCGCGGGGGAAGTAGACCTTCTTGACCAGGTTGGCGTTGCCGATCAGCGACGTCATGCCGCCGTTCAGGCCGTTGGCCAGGAACGTGTACGGCAGCAGGCCGCACATGAGGAACATGGCGAAGTTCTTCAGGCCCGACGGGTCGCCGGTGTCCGGCTCGACCCGCAGGAAGATGCCGAAGACCGTCGCGTAGATGACGAGCGTGGTCAGCGGGTTGAGCATCGACCACGCCCAGCCGAGGACCGAGCGCTTGTACTTGGATCGCAGCTCGCGCAGCGTCAGGTTGACGAACAGCTCGCGGCGCGACGCGATCTCCCGGAGTGCCTGCATCAGGTGGTCATCCCTGCTCGGCGACCATCGCGGCGGTGGTCATCCCCGCTGGCCGACGGTGACCTGCTCGGCCTGGTCGGCCGCGGTGCCGGCCTGCGCCCCGCCCGGCTGGTAGTGGGAGGGCTCGACCCCCATGGCGAGCTCGAGCCGGCGCACCCGCTCGAGCGTCCGCTGGGACACGACGCGGTGGGCCGAGATGAGGTCGGCGAGGACGCCGAGGGCGAAGAGCTGGACGGAGGCCATGAGGAGGACGCCGCCGAGGACGATCGACTGCAGGTGGCCCGACCGGTCGCCGTTCACCAGCCAGTCCCACAGGAACGGGCTCCAGGCGGCGATGGCGGCCACGAGCACGGCGGCCGCCAGCCACGAGAACACCTTCAGGGGCTCGTAGCCGGTGTAGATGCGGAAGATCGCCACCATGTTGCGGCGCACGTAGGCCG
>DATGPY010000187.1:0-8654 GCA_035304465.1 Acidimicrobiales bacterium
ACGACCCTGTTCAACGCCGCCTACTTCGCCGGGCTCGACATCCCGGTCAGCCAGGCCCACTCCGAGTACTTCTCCCGCTACCCGCTCGGCCGGGAGGCGACGATGGGCCACCCGGCGCCCGACCTGCAGATCCGCAACAACACGCCCTACGGCATCCTCATCTGGACCTCGTACACCGACTCCAGCATCACGGTGACGCTGTACTCGACGCCATACGCCCGCGCCGAGCAGACCGGCATCAACGAGTCGATGTCGGGCGCGTGCCGGGTCGTCACCACGACGCGCACCCGCACCTACCCCGACGGGTCGACCGAGACCGACACGTTCCGGGCCACCTACCGGCCGGGCCCGGGCCAGGGCTGCTGATCGCCGTTAGCGTCGTGCCGTGATGACCACCACCGACGTCGTCGTGGTCGGCGCCGGTCCCGCCGGCGCGGCCGCGGCCATCGAGCTGGCCCGGGCCGGCCGGGACGTGACCCTGGTCGACAAGGCGCGGTTCCCCCGGGACAAGATCTGCGGCGACGGCCTGACGACCGGCGCGCTGCGCCTGCTGGAGGACCTCGGGCTCGACCCGGGGGCGGTGGCGTCGTGGCGCCGGGTGGACGACGTGGTCGTGCGAGGGCCCAGCGGCCACGAGGTGACCTTCCCCCTCCCCCGCGGCCGCGGCACCTACGCGGCGGTCGCCCGCCGCGTCGACCTCGACGCCGCCCTCGTCGAGCGGGCCCGGGCCGCGGGCGTCAAGGTGCTCGACGGCCACGCCTGCACCGGGGCCACCGAGGCCGACGACGGCGTGGCGGTCTCGGTCGAGGGCGCCGGCGAGTTGCGCGCGGACTTCCTCGTCGCCGCCGACGGCATGTGGTCGCCGGTGCGCAAGCACCTGGGTCTGGCCACGCCGGGCTACCGGGGCGAGTGGCACGCGTTCCGCCAGTACTTCACCGGGGTGACCGGGCCGGCCGCCTCCCGTCTCGTCGTCTGGTTCGAGCCCGACATCCTGCCCGGGTACGCCTGGTCGTTCCCGCTGCCCGACGGGCGGGCCAACGTGGGCTTCGGCATCCAGCGGGGCGGCAAGGTGGCCCGGGTGCAGGAGATGGCGGCGATCTGGCCCGACATCCTGGCCCGGCCGCACGTGCGGGCCGCGCTCGGGCCCGACGCCCGGCCGGAGGCCCCGCACCGGGCCTGGCCCATCCCGGCCCGCATCGACCGGGCCCGGCTGACGGGGCGCCGCACGCTGTTCGTCGGGGACGCCGCCACCGCGACCGACCCCCTGACCGGCGAGGGGATCGGCCAGGCCCTGCTCACCGGGGTCCTGGCCGCCCGCGCGATCGCCGATCACGGCCCGGCGGCACCGGCGGTGACGGCGGCCTACGTCCGGTCCGCCCGGGCGGCGCTGCTGGCCGACCACCGCATGTCGATGCTGCTCATCCGGGCCGTCCGCCATCGCAAGGGCGTGCGGGCCGGGCTGCGCCTGGCCGGCGCGACGGCCTGGACCCGGCGCAACTTCGCCCGCTGGCTGTTCGAGGACTACCCCCGTGCCATGGTGGTGACGCCCCGCCGGTGGCACCGGGGCATGTTCACCGGCCCGGGCGCCTTCCGCGGCGCGTGACGACCCCCGTGACCGGCTTGACCGGCCGGTCAAGACCGGCGACGATCGGGCCATGCTCTCGACGAGGCTCACCGAGGCGCTGCAGATCGAGCACCCCGTCATGCTCGCCGGCATGGGCGGGGTGTCCTACCACCGGCTCGCCGCGGCCGTCAGCGAGGCCGGCGGCTTCGGCTGCCTCGGCGCCTCGACGATGTCCGACGACGAGATGCGCGCCGAGATGGCCGCGGTGCGGGAGGCCACCGACAAGCCCTTCGGTGTCGACCTGCTGACGGCCGTGCCCGGCGACCTCGAGGCCAAGGTCCGCGACATCGTCGCCGCGGGCGCGACCGCCTTCGTCGCCGGGCTCGGCGTGCCCCGCGACGTCATCGACCTCTGCCACGAGAACGGCCTCGTCGTCATCAACATGTGCGGCAAGGTCCGCCACGCCGTCGACGCGGTCGCCGCCGGCTGCGACATCGTGGTCGCCCAGGGCACCGAGGCCGGCGGCCACACCGGTCGCGTGGCCACGATGGCACTCGTGCCCCAGGTCGTCGACGCGGTCGGCGACCAGGTGCCGGTGGTCGCCGCCGGCGGCATCGTCGACGGGCGGGGGCTGGCCGCGGCGCTCGCCCTGGGCGCCGACGGCGTGTGGGTCGGCACGCGGTTCATCGCCACCCCCGAGGCCCGCAGCGTGCGGGGCTACAAGGACGTCCTGCTGCGGGCGCGCGAGGACGACACGGTCGTCACCCGGGCCTACACCGGCAAGACCTGCCGGGTCATCGCCAACCGCTACACCGAGCGGTACGAGCGGGGCGAGCTGCAGCCCGACCCCTTCCCGATGCAGGTGGTGCGCACGATGCAGGAGGGCGTCAACCACCTGGGCGGCGACGAGACCACGCCGGGCGTCGACCCCGAGCGCGAGTTCTTCCCCGCCGGCCAGGGCGTGGGGGCCATCCACGAGATCGTGCCGGCCGGCGAGCTCGTGCAGCGCTTCGTCGACGAGGCCGAGGCGGTCCTCACCAAGCTGCGCCCGTAGCCCGGCGTCCGGGCGCCGTCCCGGCGCGACGGCCCTGCGGTCACGCGTCGGTGACCCACTCCTTGAGCTTGCCCACCAAGGCGGGGAGGTCCTCGCCGATCGGCGTCACGTTCAGCGACGTGACGCCGACCTCCTTGAAGGCGGCGATGCGCTCGCGCACGTAGCCCTCGGGCCCGCAGATGGTGGCGGCCTCGAGCAGCCCCTCGGGGACGGCGGCGGCCGCCTCGTCCTTCCTCCCGTCGAGGTAGAGGTCCTGGATCACCTTGGCCTCGGCCTCGAAGCCGAAGCGGCACGCCAGGTCGTTGTAGAAGTTCTTGCCCCGGGCGCCCATGCCGCCCACGTAGAGGGCGAGCATGGGGCGGGCGAGGTCGCGCATCTTCGCGGCGTCCTCCCCCACGGCCACGAGGCCGCCGGCCACGATCTCGAGCGGCCCCAGCTCGTCGGACCGCTTGGCGAGGCCGGCCTGCAGGTCGGCGCCCCACACCTCGTCGAACTTCTCGGGCAGGAAGAAGATCGGCAGCCAGCCGTCGGCGACCTCGGCGGTGAGCTGCACGTTCTTCGGGCCCAGCGAGGCGACGTAGATGGGGATGCGCTCCCGGACGGGCCGGGTGATGAGCTTGAGGGGCTTGCCGAGCCCGGTCCCCTGCTCGGGCGGCAGCGGCAGCGTGTAGGCCCGGCCCTCGTGGGTGACGCGCTCGCGGCGCCACACCTTGCGGCAGATCTCGACGATCTCGCGCGTGCGGGTGAGCGGCTTGTCGTAGGGGACGCCGTGGAAGCCCTCGATCACCTGGGGGCCCGAGGCCCCGAGGCCGAGGATGAACCGGCCGTCGGAGAGGGCGTCGAGCCCGGCGGCGGTCATGGCGAGCAGCGACGGTGTGCGGGTGTAGATCGGCAGGATCGCCGAGCCGATCTCGACGCGCTCGGTCTTGGCGGCGATGTAGCCCATGAGGCTGACGCCGTCGAAGCCGTAGGCCTCGGCGACCCAGACCGTGTCGAGGCCGGCCTTCTCGAGCGCGGCGACCCGCTCCGCCGACTCCTTGAAGCCGCCGGCGTAGCTGAGCGGCATGCTGAGCTTCATGTGAACCCTTCCCTCGGCGGCCGGGGCCGCGGTGGACCTCAGGCGGCGGCCAGGCGCTCGCGCGCCCGCTTCGAGCGTTCGAGCAGGCGGGCCGGCACCACGACCCCGTTGACGGTCTTGTCGCCGGTGCCGCCGCCGGAGGCGGCCGCCTCCTCGCCGTCGGGCGCGGCCTCGGCCTCGGCGGCGGCCGCGGCCTCCGCCCGGCGGGCCAGGGCGGCCTCGTAGTCGCGGGGGCGGGCCAGCTTCGAGCCGTCGATGGAGCCGACGTCGACGCCGTTGTCGAACAGCACGCGGTACCGGGTCCAGGTGAAGCCGTCGACGAGGTACACGCGGCCCCGCTCGCCCGCCGGGACGCCGGGGAGGGGCTCGAGCGTCCTCACGATCTCACCCCGCTTGAACTCGTGGGGTGCCGCACGCTTGGCCATGGCCTGATCCTGCCAAAACGGGGCGGGGTGGCGCGAATCACGGAATGTTTCGCTTGGCTAAGCAGTTGCACCGGGCATGCCGACGACGACAACGACGTCCCGTCCATGAGCCGGAGGCTCCGCACCGCAGCACGAGAGACCTTCCGCTCCTTCGCCCACCGCAACTTCCGCCTCTTCTTCCTCGGGCAGATGGTCAGCCAGGCGGGCACCTGGATGCAGTCCGTCGCCATCGTGTGGCTCGTCCTCCAGCTGACCGGCGACGGCCTCGCCCTCGGACTCGTGACGGCCGCCGAGTTCCTGCCCGTGCTCGCCCTCGGCGCCTGGGCCGGCGTGGTCGCCGACCGGGCAGACCACCACCGGCTGATGACGCTCACCCAGGTCGCCTTCCTCGGGCTGTCGATCGTGCTGTCGGTCGTCACCCTCACCGGGGCGGCGACCGTCCCGCTGCTGCTCGTGCTGTCGCTGGTCTTCGGCACCATCAACGCCTTCGACAACCCCACCCGCCGGTCGCTGGTCGTCGAGCTGGTGCCCCGGCACGACGTGCCCAACGCGGTCGGGCTGAACAGCGCGCTCATGACCGGCGCCCGCGTCGTCGGGCCCGCCGTCGCCGGCGTGGTGATCGCCGGCCCCGGCCCCGGCGCGGCGTTCGTGCTGAACAGCGTCACGTACCTGGCGGTCATCGTCGCCCTGCTGCGGCTCGACCGGTCCGCCATCCGCCCCGCGCCCCGGGTGGCCCCGGCCAAGGGCCAGCTCCGGGCCGGACTGCGCTACGCGTGGCGCACCCCGGAGATGCGGGTCCCGCTCGTGCTGCTGGCGGTCGTCGGGATGCTGGCCTTCAACCACCAGGTCACGCTGCCCCTGCTCGCCGAGCGGACCTTCGGGGGGACGGCGACGACCTACACGCTGCTGCTGGCGACGATGAGCGTCGGCTCGGTCGCGGGCGCGCTGACCGTGGCCCGGCGCAGCGACGTGACCCCGGCCGCCCTCGTGCGCGCCATCGTCGGGGTCGCCGTCGCCAGCGGCGCGCTGGCCGCCGCCCCGACCCTGCCCCTCGCCCTGCCCGCCGCCCTGGCGCTCGGCTTCTCGAGCATCGGGCTCGTCTCGGGGGCCAACGCCGTCGTCCAGCTGCACGCAGCGCCCGCCATGCGCGGGCGGGTCCTCGCGCTGCTCAGCGTCGTCTTCCTCGGGTCCGCGCCGATCGGCGGCCCGATCGTCGGGTGGGTGGCCGAGGCGACGGGCCCGCGGGTCGCGGTCGCGCTCGGCGGAGCCGGCGCCCTGGCGGTGCTGGCCTGGGCGCTGCGCCAGCTGCGGGCCCACCCCGAGCTCGCGGCGTCCCCGGCCGCCGAGCCGGTCCCGGCCGAGGGGCCGGCGGCCCCGGACCGCGCGCCGGTCCCGGTCGTCGCCGCGACCGCCGAGCGTGCGCCGGCGGCCGTGGCGGGCCGCGAGCGCCGGCCGGCCGCCGCCTGACCGTCCCCGCCGGTTCGCCGGGTCGGAGACCCCCGGTGGGTCGGGTAAGACTGTGTGGCCATGCGCGGCATCATCCTCGCCGGCGGCTCGGGCACGCGGCTGCACCCCATCACCCAGGGCATCAGCAAGCAGCTCGTGCCCGTGTACGACAAGCCGATGATCTACTACCCGCTGTCGACGCTCATGCTCGCCGGCATCACCGAGGTGCTGGTGATCACGACGCCGCACGACGCGGACCAGTTCCGGCGCCTGCTGGGCGACGGCTCGCAGTTCGGGATCTCGATCTCCTACGCCCAGCAGCCCCGGCCCGAGGGCCTCGCCCAGGCGTTCCTCATCGGTGCCGACTTCCTGGGCGACGAGTCGGCGGCCCTGGTGCTCGGGGACAACATCTTCTACGGCCCCACGCTGGGCAACCAGCTCGAGCGGTTCACCGACGTCGACGGCGGCGCCATCTTCGCCTACTGGGTGGCGAACCCCAGCGCCTACGGCGTGGTCGAGTTCGACGACGAGGGCCGGGCCCTGTCGCTGGAGGAGAAGCCGGCCGAGCCCCGCAGCAACTACGCCGTGCCGGGCCTCTACTTCTACAGCAACGACGTCGTCGAGCTGGCCGGCGAGCTGAAGCCGTCCGCCCGGGGGGAGCTGGAGATCACCGACCTCAACCGCCGCTACCTCGAGCAGGGCCGCCTGCGCGTCGAGGTGCTGCCCCGCGGCACCGCCTGGCTCGACACCGGGACGTTCGACTCGCTGCTCGCCGCCTGCAACTACGTGCACACCCTCGAGGCTCGCCAGGGGCTGAAGATCGGCTGCCCGGAGGAGGTCGCCTGGCGCAAGGGGTGGCTCGACGACGAGGCGCTGGCGGCGCGGGCCGAGAAGCTGGCCAAGAGCGGCTACGGCGCCTACCTGCTGGAGATCCTCGAGCGCGGCCGCTGACCTCGGCCGTCCCCGCCCCGCTACGATCCGTCGCCCGGCCGGAGGAAGGGGGCCCGTCGGATGGCGGCAAGGCAGCGGTGCACGGGTGCGGGTCGCGTCCGGTGGCGGCGGGCGCTGGCCGCGCTGCTCGTCGCCGCCCTCGCGGCCTGCGGCGACGGTGGTGGCGACGACGCCCGCGCGGGCGGTCGCGACGGCGTCGCCGAGCCCGAGCTGCGCGAGGAGCTGCTGGCCATGCAGGCCGACGACCAGGCCGAGCGCACCGGCGGGCGCAGCTCGTCGAGCGACCGCGACCGGACGGCGCGCCTCGCCGAGATCGTCGACGAGCACGGCTGGCCGACCCGGAGCCTCGTCGGCGACGACGGCGCCTCGGCGGCGTGGCTCGTCGCCCAGCACTCGGACCACGACGTCGGGTTCCAGCAGGAGGCGCTGGAGCTGATGCGCGCCGCGGTCGACGACGGCGAGGCCGACGCCACCGAGCTCGCCTACCTGGAGGACCGCGTGGCGCTCAACAGCGGCCGGGCCCAGGTCTACGGCACGCAGGTCGGCTGCGTCGACGGCCGGGCCGTGGCCGCCGAGCTGGAGGACCCCGAGGGCGTCGACCGCCGGCGGGCCGAGGTCGGACTGCCGCCGCTGGAGGTCTACCTGGCCGACCTGGCCGACGACTGCGCGGCCGAGGCGGCCACGACGGCCGGCGGCTGAGGCGGGCCCGGACGGGCCGCCCGTCAGGTCGGCGGCGCCGTCGCCTCGACGTCCGGCTCCGGCGGCAGGCCCAGCACCCGCTCGCCGATGATGTTGCGCTGCACCTCGGCGGTGCCGCCGCCGATCGTCAACGCCCGGGAGAAGAGGAAGCCGTGGTGCCACACGCCGACGGGCCGGCCCAGCGGCCCACCGTCGGTGAGCATGCCGTGGGCGCCGGCCAGGTCCTTGGCCAGCTCGAAGAGGCGCTGGCCGTGCTCGTCGGCGAGGACCTTGCGGATCGACGCCTCGGGGCCGGGCGCCTCGCCCCGCACGGCGGCGCTCACCGTGCGCAGGCGGATGAGCCGGAGGATCTCGCTCTCGACGTGCAGGTCGACCAGCCGGGCCCGCAGGATCGGGTCGTCGACGCCGCCGGCCCGGCGCACCAGGTCGACGAGGTCGCGGGCCGACGGGCCCATGCCCCACAGCGCGCCGCCGGAGGACAGGCTGACCCGCTCGTTGGCCAGCGTGACCTTGGCCAGCCGCCAGCCGTCCCCCGGCTCGCCCACGACGTTCTCGGCCGGGATGCGGACGTCGTCGAGGAACACCTCGTTGAAGGTGTGGGCGCCGGTCATCTCGACGATGGGCCGGACGGTGATCCCGGGGGCGTCCATCGGGCAGATGAAGTACGAGATGCCACGGTGCTTGTCCGGGCCCGTGCGGGCGATGAGGATGCCGAAGGCGGCCTCGTGGGCCAGGGAGGTCCAGATCTTCTGGCCGTTGACCACCCACTCGTCACCGTCCAGCACCGCCCGGGTGGACAGCGCCGCCAGGTCGGAGCCGGCGCCGGGCTCGCTGAAGAGCTGGCACCAGATCTCCTCGCCGGCCAGCAGCGGCAGCAGGTAGCGCTGCTTCTGCGCCTCGGTGCCGGCCATCAGGATCGTCGGGCCCGCCCACCCGATGCCGATCATGTTGACCGGGCGCTGCACGCCGGCGCGCCGCAGCTCGTCGTCGATGATCAGCTGGTGGATCGGGTCGGCGTCGAGGCCCCAGGGCCGGGGCCAGTGCGGCGCCACGAGCCCGGCCTCGGCCAGCTCGCGGCCGGTCGGCGAGGGGTGCTCGGCGAGCCAGCGGCGGATCTCGATCCGGCGGGGGTCGTCGTCCGGGGGAAGCTCGAAGTCCACGGGCCGACGATAGGCCCCGGCCTGCGGGCGGCCGCAGTCCGGCCGCCCGCACGAGCAGACCCTTTTCGTCCGTGTTTCGAGGGTTTGGCTACCCTCCCGCGGACCGACGGTCGACCTGCGGTCGTCGCCCCGCACACGCACGACACAGAAGGGACCACCGATGCCGGGTTGGAACTTCGCCGAGGTTTGGGAAGTCATCGCCGAGCAGATCCCCGACGCGCAGGCGCAGGTCCAGGGCGACCGGCGCTTCACCTGGGCCGAGTTCGACCGCCGCGCC
>DATGPY010000188.1:0-2983 GCA_035304465.1 Acidimicrobiales bacterium
ACGAGCACCAGCACCAGGCGTTCCACGGGCCGATCGTCGCGCCGGCGCCCGAGGGCCACAAAGCCCGGAGCGCGGCCCGGCCCCCCGGCCGGCCCGGCGTCAGCCCCCGCTCTCGCCGCCCAGCGGGCCCCGCGCCGCCAGGTCGTCCAGCCGGACCGCGCCCTCGCCGACCGGCACGCCGGGGCCGGCCGACGCCCGGCGCCCGTCCGGCAGCCGCACGACCCGCTCGACCACCACCGGCCCGTCGGCCTCGACCACGGCCCAGGCGAGGTCCGGCACCGCCTCGGCGTCGACCTCGACGGTCGCCCGGCCGCCCGGGGGGACCTCGACCGGGTCGAGGTCCCCGACCACGTCGCCGGCGCCGTCCCCGACGAGCCGGGCCTCGACGGCGCGGGCCGGGTCCGGGTTGTAGACGGCGACGGCGACCGTCGCGCCGTCCGCCGCCACCTCGGCGACCGCGGGCACGTGCCAGGTCGGCGCGGCGACCCGGGCGCCGAGCGTCGCGGTCACCTCGCTGCGCCGCACGGGGCGACGGGCGCCGGGCGGCCGGACCTCCGGGCCGCGGTCGACGGTGACCCGCTGGGCCACCACCGGCACGCCGTTGGTGGACCGGACCACCGTCACGTGCGGCAGGTCGGCCGGGACGCGGGCCTCGGCGCCGAGGTCGACGACCTGGTGGCCGCCGGCGCGGATGCTGAGCCCGAACGGGGGCGGCACGGGCTGGGGCTCGTCGGCGACCGGCACGACCGAGACGTCGACCTCGGCACGCTCGCCGCCGGGGTTGTAGACGACGATCTGCTCGGCGGGCACCGGCTCGTCGGGTGCCGCCTCCTCCGAGCCGCCGTCCTCGTCCCCGTCCTCGGCGTCGCCGGCGTCCTCGTCCCGGTCGCCGTCGTCCTCGCCGTCGTCGCCGCCGGGCGGCGGTGTGGCCGGGACGGGGACGGCGGCCTCGCCGCCGGCGAACACCCAGGTGGTGCCCGGGCCGGGCGCGCCCGGCGTCAGCGACACCCCCCGCCGGCCGAGCGAGCCGTCGTAGACCTGGACGTGCTCGACGACGATGCTCCCGCTGCGGACCTCCACCGTGGCCGACACCCGCTCGGCCCGCCGGACGTCGTCGCCGAGCTCGACGCCGACGACGCTGCGGGCCGGCACGGGGAGCCCCTGGAACCGCACGGGCTCCCGGGCGCCGGACTCGGTCATGAAAACGGCGTCGACGATGGCGGGGCTCGGGAAGGGGTTGAACAGCACGACCAGGTGGACCGCGTCGCGGGTGGTGGCGCCCCAGGCCAGGTGCCAGCGGGGCGACGGGCTCGTGCTGCAGGGCACGGCGTCGGCGCCGTGGTCGCCGCGCACCCGGTGCTCGACCGCCACGTCGCCGCCGTCGACCTCGACCACCGCGGCGGCGAGCGGTGCGTCGACGACGTCGCCCAACCGGAGCGTGGCCTGGCCGTGCGCCGGCACCTCGAGCTCCTGGACGACGGGCTCGCCGGGCGTGGCGGCCGCGGGGCCCGCGGCGCGGGCGACGTCGCCGCCGACGACGGTCACGACCGCGGTCCGCCCCTCCGCGCCGGTGTTGGTGACGACCACCACGTGGTCGGCGGTGAGCGCCCGCTCGCCGGGCCCGTCGCCGCCCTCGGAGCCCTCGTCCGCCGCGCCGGCGACGGGCGCGGCCGGCGACAGCTCGGCGCCGTCGTCGCCGGCGGTCCCGGCGGCGCAGTACCAGGTGGCGCCGCCGTCCCCGGCCGCGGCCACCGGCATGAGGCGGTGGGCCGGCACGGCCGCCGGCGTCACCCCGGTCGAGGGGTCGCCGCCGGCGTCGCCCCCGTCGGCCGCCACACCCGCAGCGATCAGGCCGCCGAGCGCGAGCAGGGCGGGCAGCCGGCGGAGGAGGGCACCCCGGTCGAGCCCGACCCGGGCCCGGCGGCGGCGCCCACCCCGGGCGTGGGCGGGCTCAGCGGTCACGCGTCCACCCCCGACCCGACGGGCTCCGGCTCGCCGCGCCGGTCGGGCTCGGGCGGCGCGCCCCCGGTCGCCCCCTCGGGCGCCGGCGCGCCGGGCTCGGGTGGTGCGCCGGTGGCCGCGCTCCCCTGCCCCTCGGGCGCCGCGCCGCCGCGCCGCCGGCCCGGGCGGGCCGGCGGGTCCGGCGTGCCGAAGCGCATCCGCAGGGCCACCCCGACGGCCACGACCCACAGCGCGACCTGCACCGCGCGCACGACACGGTCCGCACCGGCGGTGCGGTGGACCAGACGGGCCTCGCCCGCCCGGTCGACGGTGAACCGGTCGGCCCAGCCGTCCGCCACGCCCCGCTCGGCCCGCTCGCCGTCGACGGTCAGCTCCCAACGGTCCGACGCCGTGGCGGCCTGCACGACGGTGGCTCCGGCGGTCAGCCGGCCCGACGCCGTGCGGACGTCGCCTCCCGGCAGCGCCGGCCGGAGGCCGGGGTCGGCCCCGGCGGCGGCACCCGGCGCCGCCCCCTCGCCGTCGGGCTCGGCCAGGTACCGCAGCGGGGCCACGACGGTGTTGCGGAACACGACGATGCCCCGGTCGACGCCGACCTGCTCGAGGTCGAGCTGCTCGGACAGCGCGGTCACCAGCTCGTCGACCGCGCGGTCGGCCGCGGGATCGGCCGGCAGGTCGTCGGTGGGCGCCCGGTGCCGGGGCACCGCGACGTACCGGACCCCGAGCGGCGCCAGCACCCGGCCGAGCCGGCTGGTGGCCCGTCGCCGGGCGAGGTCGAGCGCGTCGCCCAGCCGGTCGCTCGCGCCGGCGGCGGTCGCGGGCCACAGGTCGCCGACGCCGGGGACGGCGGCGCCGGTCGAGGCCGTGTAGGCGAGGTGGTCGTCGAGCCACCAGCCGTCGCGCCCCGGGAGCAGCTCGCTCTGCCCGACCCACAGCACGCGTGACGGGGCCGCGGCGACGTCGTCGTCCACGGGACGCAGCACGCCGCTGAAGTCGTCCCGCGACATCCCCCACCGCCCGTCGA
>DATGPY010000189.1:0-3308 GCA_035304465.1 Acidimicrobiales bacterium
TGAGCGGCGGCAGCTTCCACGGTGACGCCTTGGCCGCCGGGCCGAGGGCGATCTCGAGCTGCTCGGGCGGCGCATCGTCGGGCTCGGGGACGACGATCTCGGGCGCCGGGCGGGGGCGGCGGGGCGGCTCGGCGGCGGTGGCCTCCGCCTCGGGCTCGGGCGCTGCGCCGTCCTCGGACGACTCGACCAGCGTGTCGTCGTCGGGCCGCAGGCCGGGCTCGAGCTCGCCGGTCGTCGCTGCGTCGTCGGCCCGGTCGCCGTCGTCGTAGGGCAGGCGGAACAGCGTGGCGAGCCGCCGGTTGAGCCCGTGGGTCAGCGTGCGGGCGCTGCCGAGCATGCGGTCGACCGCGTCCCGCAGCGGCGTGCGGGTGAGCACGACGAGGCCACCGACGGCGACGACGCCCAGAACGACGAGCGCACCGGCCGTGCCCACCAGGCTGACGAGCGGGCCGCCGACCCCGACCCCGAGCCAGCCGCCGGCGTCCCGCAGCTGCTCGACCGGCGCGTCGAGGGCGGGACGGCCGCCGGTGACGTGCAGGATGCCCGCGCAGGCGACGACGAGCAGGGCCGTGCCCACCGCGACGTGGGCGGTGACCGACGGCTGCGCGTCCTCGTCGCCGGCGTCACCGTCGCCACGGCGGAGGATGAGCGCGGCGCCGCCGAGCGCGAGCAGCGGGGGCAGCGCCAGGCGCAACCAGCCGAGCGCCGACGCGGCGAGCTCGCCGAGGCCCCGCCCCACCGGGCCGCCGCGACCGGCGTAGACGCCGAGCCCGCAGATCACCGCGAGCGCGAGCAACAGCAGGCCCCCGACGTCGTCGGCGTGCTCGCCGAGGACGCGGGCCGAGGTGCGCAGCGCCCGCCCGGTGAGCGACGGCTGCGACCGCCGGGCCCGCGACCGGCTGCCGGCCCCGGACCGGCCGGCGCCGCGACCGGTCGAGCGTCCCGCGCCCGACGAGCGGGACGACCGGGACGATGCCCCCGTGCGGGAGCGCGAGCGAGACCCCTGGCGCGTCGTCACGTCGCGACAACGGTACCAGCGGGCCGCGACCGCCCCCGCGACCCCGGACCCGCCGGGCGGGCGGCGGACCGGCCGTTACGGTGGCGGCGTGCAGCACGAGACCACGAGGGGAACGGCGGTCGTCACCGGCGCCAGCTCCGGCATCGGCGCCGCCACGGCCCGGGCGCTGGCGGCCGACGGCTGGGACGTGGTCGTCGGCGCCCGCCGCGTCGACCGGCTCGAGGCGCTCGCCGCCGAGATCGGCGCCCGCCACCACCGCCTCGACGTCACGGACCCGGCGTCGGTCGACGCCTTCGTCGCCCAGGTGCCGAGCTGCCGCCTGCTCGTCAACAACGCCGGCGGCGCCCTCGGCCTGACGCCGGTGGCCGAGGCGGACGAGGAGCAGTGGCGCACCATGTACGAGACCAACGTGCTCGGGGTCGTCCGCATGATCCGGGGCCTGCTCCCGGCCCTCGAGGCCAGCGGCGACGGCCAGATCGTGACCATCGGGTCGATCGCCGGCCACGAGCCCTACCCCGGCGGCGCCGGCTACAACGCGGCCAAGTTCGGCGTCAGGGCGGTCATGGGCGCGCTGCGCCAGGAGCTGCTGGGCCGGCCGGTGCGGGTGTGCGAGATCGACCCCGGCCTGGTCGAGACCGAGTTCAGCCTGGTGCGCTTCGGCGGCGACGCCGAGCGGGCGGCCCAGGTCTACGAGGGCCTGACCCCGCTCACCGCCGAGGACGTCGCCGAGTGCGTGCGATGGGTGGCGTCGCGGCCCAGCCACGTGAACGTCGACCAGATGATCGTGCTCGCCCGCGACCAGGCAGGGGCGCGCCTGGTCCACCGGCGCACGGGCTGAGCCGGCCGCCGACGCGGGCGCGGCACACCGTCACCGGGGCTGGCAGGTCGGGCACCAGGTCGTCGTGCGCCCGTCCAGCACCCGCGACCGCAGCTCGGTGCCGCACCGCGGGCACGGGTGGCCGGCGTGGCCGTAGACGGCGAGTCGCTGCTGGTTGCGGCCCGGCCGGCCGGCCGCGTCCCGGTAGCCGGCCAGCGTCGTGCCCCCGTAGCGGAGGCTGCCGGTCATCACGGCCCGCAGGGCGTCGAGCAGCGCTGCGGCCTGGGCCCGGGTCACGGTGCGCCGCGCCGGGTTGATCCCGGCCCGCCACAGCGCCTCGTCCGCGTAGATGTTGCCAACCCCGGCGATCGGCCGCTGGCTCAGCAGCTGCGTCTTCACCGCCCGGCGGCTCGACCGCAGCGCCCGCCACAGGTCCTCCGCCGTGAGGTTCGGGTCGAGCGCGTCCGGACCCTGCACGGCGAGGGTCCCGGCGTACCGGCCACCCACCGCCACGGCCAGGCGGCCGAAGCGGCGCACGTCCCGGAACTCGAGGGCCTCGCCACGGTCGTCGTCGAAGGCCCACCAGGCCCGGACGTAGGCGTCGCCCTCGTCGCCCTGGGGGCGGACCCGCAGCGAGCCCGTCATGCCCAGGTGCACGACCAGCTCGCGGTCGTCGTCGAGGACGAACAGCAGGTACTTCCCCCGCCGGTCGAGCCGCTCGACGGTCGCGGGACCCACCTCCAGCGCCGCGGTGAACTTCGGGTGCGGGAACGCCCAGGCGCGGCCCAGCCGCCGCCCGGCCACGTGCGGCTCGAGCTGGCGCCGGATCGTCTCGACCTCGGGCAGCTCCGGCACGGCTCAGGGCGCGACCGACCGGCGCCCGGCCACCCGCCCGGCCGGCACGCTCAGGCCTCCATGACCACCGGCACGATCATCGGCCGCCGCCGCGTCGTCTCGTTGACGAAGCGGCCGGCCGCGCGCCGGACCACCCGCTGCAGCGACTCGATGTCGGTCGCGTCCTTGGCGAAGGACTCCTTCACCGCCTGCCGCACGACCTCCGCGCACTCGGCGAGGAGCGGCTCGGCCTCGGGGGCGTAGACCCAGCCCCGGGTGATGATCTCGGGCCCGACGAGGATGGCGCCTGTCTCGACGTCGACGGTCACGACGACGACCACCACCCCCTCCTCGGCCAGCACCTTCCGGTCGCGCAGGACGCCCTGGCCGACGTCGCCGATGATGCCGTCGACGAACAGGTAGCCCGCCGGCACCTGGCCGGCGACCCGCAGGCCGTCGTCGTCAAGGACGAGCTGGTCGCCGTCGGTGCAGACGACCACGTGGTCGTCGGCCCCGCCGCCCACGGCCCCCATCGACCGGGCCAGCTTGGCGTGGGCCACCAGGTGGCGGTACTCGCCGTGCACCGGCACGAACCACTCCGGCCGGGTGATCGACAGGAGGGTCTTCAGCTCCTCCTGC
>DATGPY010000190.1:0-5337 GCA_035304465.1 Acidimicrobiales bacterium
CTCGACGCCGCCTACCACTCGCTGCAGGTCAACGACTGACGGCCCGCTCGCGCGGGTCGACGACCGACGGCCGCCGGTCACACCCGGCGGCCGTCACCGCAGCGAGCGGCGCACCACCTTGCCCGTGAGCGACGTGGGCAGCTCGTCGACGACCTCCACCGTGGACGGGCACTTGTAGCGGGCGAGGTGGTGCCCGGCGTGGTCGATGAGGTCGTCCACCTCGACCCGTGCGCCGTCGGCGGGGACGACGAAGGCCTTGACCGCCTCGCCGGTGCGCGGGTGGGGGACGCCGACGACGGCGGCGGCGGCGACCGCCGGGTGCTCCTCCAGCACCTCCTCGACCTCGGCCGGGAAGACGTTGAAGCCCGAGACGACGATGACGTCCTTGGCCCGGTCGACGAGGTGGAGGCAGCCGTCCTCGTCGACGACCGCGACGTCGCCGGTGCGGAGCCAGCCGTCGTCGGTGAGCACGGCCCTGGTCGCCTCCTCGTCCTGCCAGTAGCCCGGGAACACGTTGGGTCCGCGGACCCAGATCTCGCCGGGGTCGCCGACGAGCGCGTCCTCGCCGGCGCCGTCGACGAGGCGCACCGACACGCCCGGCAGCGGCACCCCGATGCTCCCGTCCGGCGCGTCGATCCCGAGGCCGGTCGTGACCACCGGCGACGCCTCGGTCAGCCCGTAGCCCTCGGCCAGCTCCAGGCCGAAGCGCTCGCGGACCGCACGGCGCACGGCCGGCGGCAGCGGCGCCGCGCCGGAGACCGCCAGGCGCACCGAGGCGAAGGCGTCGGCCGGCGCGCCCTCCAGGTCCGCCCACGCCGACCACATCGTGGGCACGCCGGTCACCACGGTGACCCGGTGGCGCCGGATCGCCTCGAGCGTCGCCCGCGGGTCGAAGCGCTCCACCAGCACCGCCGTGCCCCCCACCTGCAGGGCGACGCCCAGCACGGTGTTGAGGCCGAAGACGTGGAACAGCGGCAGCACGGCGAGGACGACCTCCTCGAGGTCGCGCGGCCGCCGGGGGTTGGCCAGCACCTGGGCGATGTTGCTGGCGAGGTTGCGGTGGGTGAGCATCGCCGGCCGGGGCGCGCCCGCGGTGCCGCTGGTGAACAGCAGCACGGCGACGTCGCCGGGCGATCGCTCGACGAGCGGCACCGGCTCGCCCGCCAGCAGGTCGGTCACCGGCACGGTGGCGGGGACGGCGGCCTGCAGCACCTCGGCCGGGGCGTGGCCCCCGGGCTCGACGAGTGCCAGGCTCGCCTCGACGACCGCCAGCTCCCGGTGCAGCTCGGCGGCCGGGCTCTCGGGGTTGAGCGGCACGGCGATGGCGCCGGCACCCAGCACGGCGAGGTAGGCGGTGACGAAGTGCGGGGTGTTGCCGGCGAGGATCGCGACCCGGTCGCCGGGGCCGATGTCCCGTGCGACCAGCGCGCCCCGCACCTCGGCCACCTGGTCGCGCAGCTCGCCGTAGGTCGTGACGTCGCCCCCGCTGATCAGCGCGGGCCGGTCGGCCGGGTGGTCCTCGATCAGCGTCGCCAGGTTCATGCGCTCGTGAGTCTTGCAGGACCGGGCGGCGACGACTCGCCTCCGGCCTGGTCAGCGGGCCAGGAAGACGAGCTGGAGGACCGAGGCGCCGAGGATGAGCGCGAGGAGGATGGCGATGACGATCGTCGTTCCGGGTCTCATGACGGCTTCCGGCGGTGGAGGGTGACGGGGGTGGTGACGCCGCCGTGGCCGTCGCCCCCGGGCTGGTCGGGCTCGTCGTCGTCGAGGGGCACGAGGGTCAGCTCGTCCCCGGCCTCGAGGCCGAGGAGGTCGGCCGCCGACCCCCGGGGGACGCACACCGCGAGCAGGCCGTAGCTGTCGACGATCAGGCCGACCTGCCCGGCGGGGAGGTCGCCGAAGGTCGCGGCGCGGCGGGCGGTGCGGGAGCCCTCCCGGGGGCGGGTCCAGCGCAGCTGCACCCGCTCGCCCCAGCCCTCGAGCGCGTCGGGGTCGACGTTGAGCTGGCAGTTGCCGTAGCGGTCGACCCAGAGCACCTCGCCGACGATCGCGCCGTCCTCCTCGCGGGGCAGCGGCACGACGCCGGGCACCAGCTCGGCGGGGTCGAGGCGACGGCCGAGGGCGTCGAGCGGCACGCCGTTGCACAGGTGGGCCGCGGCGGGGGCGAAGACGTCGCGGCCGGCGAAGGTGGGTCCGGGCGCCGGGAGCTGGTACTCGCTCGCGGTGAGCTCGACCGCGCCCGTCGCGCCGCCGACGAGCCCGACCGCCGACGCCAGCAGGCCGTTGTCCGGGCCGACGAGGTAGGACTGGCCGTCGCCCACCTCGATCGCCACCGCCCGGCGGTCGGTGCCGACCCCGGGGTCGACGATGGCCAGCACGACGCCCGGGCACAGGTACTGCGCGCTGCGGGCCAGGGTCAGCGCCCCGCCCTTCAGGTCGTAGGGCCGGATGCCGTGGGTGATGTCGATGACCGTGACGTGGGGGGCGATCGAGCGGATGACCGACTTGACGACGCCGACGAACTCGTCGTCGGTGCCGTAGTCGGACAGGAAGCTGATCGTGTCGAAGCGCGGGGCCATGCCGCGACGAGTGTGCCGGGCGCGGCGACCGCCGGGCGAACCGGCCGGCTAGGCGCCCAGGGCCCGGCTGCGCTCGGTGGCGGCCACGACCGCGTCGAGAAAGGCGGCCCGCACGGCGGCGGACTCCAGCGCCCACAGGCCGGCCGCGGTCGTGCCGCCCGGCGAGGTGACGGCGGCCCGCAGCGCGGCGGGCCCCTCGGGCGACTCGTCGAGCAGGCGCGCCGCCCCGAGCAAGGTCTTGGTGACCAGCGTCTCGCTCACCGGGCGGGGCAGGCCGGCGAGCACGCCGGCCTCCACCAGCGCCTCCGCCACCAGGAACACGTAGGCCGGCCCCGAGCCCGACAGGCCGGTCACCGCGTCGAGCTGCGGCTCGGCCACCCGCACGACGGTGCCCACCGCGCCGAGCACCTCCTCGGCCCAGGCGAGGTCGGCCTCGCCGGCGGCGACGCCCGGCGCGACGGCGGCGACCCCGGCGCCCACGAGCGCCGGGGTGTTGGGCATGGCCCGCACCACCGCCACCTCCGGCCCGAGCACGGCCTGCAGGCGGGCGAGGGTGACGCCGGCGGCGATCGAGAGCACCCGGCCGGGTGGCCCGGCGGCCACGAGCGCCCGGCACGCGTCCTCGACGTCGTCGGGCTTGACGGCGACGACGTGTCCCTCGGCGGCTCCGGGCTCCTCGGTGACCGCCACGCCCGGGTGCTCGGCCCGCAGCTCGTCCACCCGGGCGGGCAGGCGCTCCACGACCCGTACCTCGTCGGGGGTGGCCCAGCCCTGGCGGAGCAGGCCGGCCAGGAGGGCACCTCCCATCTTGCCGCCGCCGATGATCTGCAGCCGCGTCGTCGCCATGGGGGCGACGTTAGATCGCGGTCGCGGCGACCGGTGGCCCGGGGCGCCACGCCCGACTTCCCCGATCGCGGCGTGCGCCCCGGGCCGACCCGAGACGCACCGTAGACTGTCCTGTACCGAGAGTCAACGAGAGATCACGACGAGGCGCGGAAGCGGGATGCGAACCCGATGCGCAGCATCGGTTGGAACCAGCGCTCGACCCACTCGTAGAGCGAGCCGAGGATGCGGTCGAGCTCGTCGCCGTCGACGGCGGCGTTGGCGATCTGGCCCACGAGGAAGATGGCGTCCTCCTCGCCGATGGCGAACGCCGCGCCGTACAGCCGGGTGTTCAGCCGCAGCAGGTACTCGTAGAGGGAGCCCGCGTTCTCCTCCGGCGCCGGCATGACGTAGGTCTCGTAGTGCAGGGTGCGCTGGCGCAGGTGGAACCAGATCGTGAAGACGTCCTTGGCCTCACCCCGCACCCGCACGAACCACCGTCGCTCGCCCGAGGTGCGGTCGCGCTCGACGGCCTCCACGACCGGGTTCTCCGCCCGCTGGCGCTCGAGCCAACCCTCGATGCGGGCCGAGAGCTCGTCGAGCTCCTGCGCGGTCGACGGACGCTGGACCATGGGCGCACGCTACCGGCGCGCCCACCCGGCGGCGCCAGCCGGGTGGGCCTCAGCCGTCGCAGGTCGCCGGCGTGCGGGCCGCCAGGTCGGCGTAGATGCGCCGCAGCCTGGCCGCGGTCGTCGACCACGTGTAGTCGCGGGCACGGCGGGCCGCGGCGGACGACAGGGCCGCCGCCAGCGGCGGGTTGGCGAGGATCTGGGCGGCGTGGGCGGCGTAGGCCCGGGGGTCGCGCCGCTCGACGAGGAAGCCGGTGCGCCCGTGCTCGACCAGCGTGCGCAGGCCGCCGACCGCCGCCGCCACGACGGGGGTGCCGCAGGCGGCCGCCTCGAGCGCGACCAGCCCGAACGACTCGCTCCGGCTCGGCACCAGCACGACCTCCGCCGCCCGGTAGTAGCTGGAGAGCAGGTGGTGCGGCTGGGGGTCGGCGAACCGGACCCGCTCGGCCACGCCGAGCGCCGCCGCCAGCTTCTCGACCCGCTCGAGCTCCCGCACCCCGTCGGCGCCGCTCGGCCCGCCGACGACCACCAGCACGGCGGTGGGGTCGTCGAGCTCGGCCAGGGCCCGCACGGCCACGTCCAGGCCCTTGAGCGGCTGGATCCGCCCGACGAACAGCAGCATCGGGCCGTCGCCGGGGCCGAGCTGGGGCAGGGCCGCCCGGGCGCCGGCGCGGTCGCCGGGCGAGAAGAAGGCGTGGACGACCCCCGGGGGCACGATCTCGATGCGGGCCGGGTCGGCACCGTAGAGCTGCCGCAGCTGGGCCGCCTCGGCGGCGCTGTTGGCGAGGATGACGTCGGAGCAGCCGATGACCGCCGTCTCGGCCTCGACCCGGCGCTGCGGTTCGGGGTCGCCGGTCTCGGCCTTGACCCGGGCCAGCGTGTGGAAGGTCGAGACCAGCGGCAGGTCGAGCTCGTGCTTCAGACGGTGGCCGGCGACCCCGGACAGCCAGTAGTTGGCGTGGAGCGCGTCGACGCCTGCCAGGTCGTCGGTGGTGAGGAGGTGCTCCAGCACCCCGTCGGCGAACTCGTCGACGACCTCGGGCAGGTCCTCCTTGGTCAGGTCGGCCGGCCCGGCGGTGACGTGGACGACCCGGAACCCGGGCTCGACCTCGACGACCTCGGGCAGCCCGTCCGCCCAGCGCCGGGTGTACACGTCGGCCGCGACGCCGGCCTGGGCCAGCGCCGAGACCAGCTCGCGCACGTAGACGTTCATGCCCCCGCTGTCGCCGGCGCCCGGCTGGGCGAGCGGCGAGGTGTGCAGGGAGAGGACAGCGAGTCGTCGCACCATCGGAGGACGAACACCCTCC
>DATGPY010000191.1:0-7043 GCA_035304465.1 Acidimicrobiales bacterium
GTGATGCGGCGGGTCAGCTCGTCGAGGGAGGTGGCCAGGGCGGACAGCTCGGCCCGGTCGCTTTCCATGCCGGGGGTTCTAGCGGACGCCGGTAGCGTTGCCTGACGTGCTCCGCCGTCTCGACCTGCGCGGGACCGGCACCGACGACCTCCGTCGCCGGCTGCCACGGCCCGCGGCCCAGACCGAACCGCCCGTCGAGGAGGTGCGCGCCGTGCTCGCCGAGGTGCGCGAGCGCGGTGACGCCGCCCTGCGCGACTTCGCCGCCCGCTTCGACGGGGTCGAGCTCGACGACCTCCGGGTGCCGCCGGACGAGGTCGCCCGGGCGCTGGACGAGATCCCCGCCGACCTGCGGGCCGCGCTCGAGGCGGCGCACGCCAACATCGCCGCCTACCACGCCGCCCAGCGGGGCGAGGAGGTCGTCCACCGCAACGGTGCCGTGGAGATCCGCGAGCTCGTGCGCCCGGTCGACCGGGCCGGCTGCTACGTGCCCAGCGCGCTGGCCCCGCTCGCCTCGACGGCGCTGATGACGGTCGTGCCCGCCAAGGTCGCCGGCGTGCCCGAGGTCGTCCTGGTCAGCCCGGCCCGGCCGGACGGGTCCGTGCCGGCGGGCATCCTCGCCGCCGCGGCGCTGGCCGGTGCCGACGAGGTCTACCGCGTCGGCGGGCCGGCGGCGATCGCCGCGCTGGCCTTCGGCACCGAGTCGATCCGCCCGGTCGACGTCATCGTCGGGCCGGGGTCGGCCCGGGTCGCCCAGGCCAAGCGCGAGGTCGCCGGCCTCGGGCTCGTCGGGGTGCCCTCCTCCTTCGCCGGGCCCTCCGAGGTCGTCGTCGTCGCCGATGCCTCGACGCCGCCGGAGCTGGCCGCCATCGACGTCGTCGTCCAGGCCGAGCACGGCCCCGACGGGCTCGCCTGGCTGGTCACCTGGGACGAGGCCGTGGCCGACGCCGTCGTCGCCGAGGTCGCCCGGCTCGTGCCCGCCTCGCCGCGGCGCGAGCACCTGGAGGCGACCCTCGCCGAGGGCGGCTACGCGGTCGTCTGCGACGACCCCGAGCAGGCGCTGGCGGTGGCCAACGCCATCGCGCCCGAGCACCTCGAGCTGCTCGTCGAGGACGCCGCCGCGCTGGTGCCCCTGGTGCGGCACGCCGGTGCGGTGTTCTGCGGCCCGCTGGCGCCGGCCTCGATCGGCGACTACCTCGCCGGCCCCAACCACGTGCTCCCCACCTACGGCTCGGCCCGCTTCGCCGGCGCGCTGCGGGTCGACGACTTCCGCAAGCACGTCCACGTCGTCACCGTCGGCGAGGAGGGTCTGGCCCAGGTCGCCCCGCACGTCGTCGCCCTGGCCGAGTACGAGGGGCTGCCCGCGCACGCCGAGTCGGTGCGCCTGCGGCAGCCGGCGACGCGGGGGTCGGCGTGACCGTCGAGCCCCGGCCCGACGTCGCCCTCATGGCGGGCTACCACTCGCCGCAGCTCGACGTGGCGGTCCGCCTGAACACCAACGAGGCGCCCGAGCCGCCGCCGACGGCGTTCGTCGACCGGCTGGCCGAGGAGGTGCGCCGCGTCCGCTGGAACCGGTACCCCGACCGGTCGTACACCGCGCTGCGGACCGCCATCGCCGAGCTGCACGGGGTGGCGCCCGACCAGGTGTTCGCGGCCAACGGCTCCAACGAGGTGCTGCAGACCCTGCTGCTCGCCTACGGCGGGCCGGGGCGAGCCGCCGCCGTGTTCGAGCCGACCTACGCCCTGCACGGCCACATCGCCCGCGTGACGGGGACCGCCGTGTGCGCGGGCGAGCGGGCGCCGGACCTGACCCTCGACCTCGACGAGGTCCGGCGGGTGCTCGAGGAGCACGAGCCCGTGGTCACGTTCCTGTGCTCGCCCAACAACCCGACCGGGATGGTGGATGCGCCGGAGGCCGTGGCGGCCGTCGCCGACATGGCGCCGGGCCTGCTGGTCGTCGACGAGGCCTACGGCCAGTTCGCCCGCTGGTCGGCCCTCGAGCTGGTGGGGGAGGGGCGGGACGTCGCCGTGACCCGCACGTTCTCCAAGACCTGGTCGATGGCCGCCGGCCGGCTCGGCTACCTCGTCGGGCCCTCCTGGCTCGTCGCCGAGCTGGACAAGGTCGTGCTGCCCTACCACCTCGACGCCGTCACCCAGGCGGCCGGCACCCTCGCGGTCGCCTTCGTCGACGAGATGGAGGCCCGGGTGGCCCGGCTGGTGGAGGAGCGGGGCCGGCTGGTCGCCGCCCTGCGCGAGCTGCCGGTCGACGTCTGGCCCTCGGAGGCCAACTTCGTCCTGTTCCGGCCCCGGGACCGCTCGGGCGACGAGGTGTGGAAGGCCCTCGTCGACCGCTCGGTCCTCGTGCGGAACTGCTCGTCCTGGCCTCGCCTCGGTGACTGCCTGCGTGTCACCATCGGGACACCCGCCGAGGACGACGCCTTCCTGTCCGCCCTGCGCGAGGTGCTCACATGACCCGCTCCGCCAGCCGCCGCCGCACCACCCGCGAGACCTCGGTGGCCGTCGCCCTCGACCTCGACGGCCCCGAGGGCAAGGTCCACGCGGCCACCGGGCTGCCGTTCTTCGACCACATGCTCGACCAGCTCGGGCGTCACGGCGGGTTCGACCTCGTCGTCGAGGCGCAGGGCGACCTCGAGGTCGACGGGCACCACACGGTCGAGGACGTCGCGATCGTGCTGGGGGAGTGCCTCCGCGAGGCGCTGGGCGACAAGGCGGGGATCCGGCGCTTCGCCAGCGGCCTGTTCCCGCTGGACGAGGCGCTCGTCGAGGTGGCGCTCGACCTGTCGGGCCGGCCCTACGTCGCCTACGACGTGCCGCTCGGCCAGGTGCTGCCGCTCGGTGACCCGCCGTTCAACCCCGAGATGGCCGAGCACTTCTGGCAGTCCTTCGCCACCAGCGCGGGCATCACCCTCCACCTGACCCGGCGGGCCGGCCGCAACACCCACCACGTCATCGAGGCGTCGTTCAAGGGCGTCGCCCGCTGCCTGCGCGACGCGGTGCGCATCGAGGGCGGGGGCGTGCCCTCGACGAAGGGCACGCTGTCGGGCTGACCCCCGGCGCCGCACCGGGCCGGGTCGGCGGGTCCTCGGGCTCAGGTGGCGAAGGTGACGCAGCGCACGCCGGGCAGGGCGGAGGCCAGCGTCCGCCAGCTCGCGCCCGCGTCCTCGGAGAGGTGGACCTCGCCCGTGGGCGTGCCGACGGCCACGAGCTGGCCCTCGGCGGCCAGCTCGAAGGTGTCGACGTTGTGGGGCAGCGACGCGGGCAGCCCCTCGCCGTCGTCGCTGCCGCAGCGGGTGAAGGGGGCGTCCGGCTCGTCGAGCGGGCGCCGGTAGACGGCGGCCTCGCGGGTCCCGGGCCCGGTCGAGGCGCTGGCCAGCAGCCACCCGTCGGCGACGGCGACGGCCCGGCAGTAGGGCGCGTGCAGGCCGGCGTCGCTCCAGTGCCAGGAGTCACCGCCGTCACGGCTCACCCCCACGCCGATCGCGGCGGCGACGGCCAGCACGTCCTCGGCGTAGGTGACCTGGTGGTTGTCGGCGTCCGCCTCGACGACCTCGACCCAGGTGCCCGCCTCGCGGCGCCACACCCCGCCCACGTGGACCCCGGCGAAGGGCCCGTCCGGCCCGAGCGTCAGCGACCGGGTGTCCGGCGGCCCGCCCCACGGCGTCGTCCACGACGACCGCTGGGGCAGGGCGTCGAAGGCGTCGTCGCGCTCGACGCCCTCCGGGCCGCCGACGGTCACGATGCGCGCGTCGCTCGTGCCCACGAGCGCCCGGCCACCGTCGAGCGCCTGGACGCACCGGGGCGCGAGCCCGTCGGGGAGGTCGACCGGCGCGCCGCTGTCGAGGTTCACGACCTTGCCGCCGGCGATGGCCCAGTCGCCGGACACCGCGACGACGTCCGACCCGGGCAGTGCCCGGCGCTCGACCGTGCCGTCGAGCGCGAGCTCGACGAGGCCGTCCCCGGTTCCGACGATGATCATCGCGCCAGGATGCCGGACGGCGGCGCGGACGTCACATCGTCCGGTCGCCCGTCGCCCCGGCCGGTTCGGGGGACGGCCCGGGGCGGCCGTAGGATGCGCTGCGATGCCCCTCATCGCCGTCCTCGACTACGGCATCGGCAACCTGCACTCGGCCCAGAAGGCGCTGCAGCACCTGGGTGCCGACGCCCGGCTCACCGCCGACCCGGCGGTGGTCCGTGACGCCGCCGGTGTCGTGCTGCCCGGCGTCGGCAACTTCGGCCGGTGCATGGAGGCGCTCGAGGCGGCGGGCCTGGACGACCTGGCGATCGAGTGCGCCACCTCCGGCCGGCCGTTCCTCGGCGTGTGCGTCGGCATGCAGATGCTCTTCGAGGGCTCGGAGGAGAGCCCCGACGTGCCCGGCCTCGGCGTCCTGGCCGGCACGGTCCGCCGGCTGCCGGACGGCGTCAAGCGCCCGCAGATGCAGTGGAACCGGGTCGTGCCCACCCGCCCGAGCGGGCTGCTCGACGGCATCCCGGAGCCGATCTGGGTCTACTTCGTGCACTCCTACGCCGCGGACAGCGACGAGCACGCGGTGGCCGTGTGCGACTACGGCGGCCCGGTCGTCGCCGCCGTCGAGCGGGGTGCGCTCTGGGCCACGCAGTTCCACCCCGAGAAGTCGGGGGCGACCGGCCTGCGGATCCTGGGCAACTTCGTGCAGGCGGCCGCCGGCGCCGCCGAGGCGGCCTGACGGTGGCCTTCGAGCTCTACCCGGCCATCGACCTGCGGGGCGGCCGCTGCGTCCGGCTGTACCAGGGTGACTTCGCTCGCGAGACGGTCTACGGCGAGGACCCCGTCGCCCAGGCCCGCGCCTTCGTCGCGGCCGGTGCCCGCTGGCTGCACGTCGTCGACCTCGACGCCGCTCGCACCGGCACGGCCGCCAACCGCGAGGTGGTCGCAGCCATCGCCGCCGCGGTGGACGTGCCCGTCCAGGCCGGCGGCGGCGTGCGCGACGACGAGGCCGCCGACGCGCTGCTGGCCGCGGGCGTGCGCCGGGTCGTCGTCGGCACCGCGGCGCTGGACGACCCCGACTGGGTGCGGCGCCTCGCCGACCGCCACCCCGGCCGGGTCGCGGTCGGGCTCGACGCCCGGGGCCGCGAGGTCGCCGTCCGCGGCTGGACCGAGGGCTCCGGCCAGGACCTCGTCGAGGTGGCCCGACGCTTCGACGACGCCGGCGTCGCCGCCCTCGTGGTCACCGAGATCGGCCGGGACGGCACCCTGGCCGGGCCGGACCTCGACCAGCTCGCCGCCGTGCTGGCCGCCACCCGCCTCGACGTCGTCGCCTCCGGGGGCGTGGGCTCGCTGGACGACCTGCGGGCCCTCGCCGGCCTCGAGGTCGGCGGCCGCCGGCTGGCCGGGGCGATCGTGGGTCGGGCGCTGTACGAGGGGGCGTTCCCCCTGTCGGCCGCTGTCGAGGTGGTGAGCAGCCGTGCGTAGCATCCGCATCATCCCCTGCCTGGACGTCGACCGGGGCCGGGTGGTCAAGGGGGTCAACTTCGTCGGCCTCCGGGACGCCGGCGACCCCGTCGAGCTCGCCGCCCGCTACGACGCCGAGGGCGCCGACGAGATCGTCTTCCTCGACATCACCGCCTCCGCCGACGGGCGCCGCACGATGGTCGACCTCGCCCGCCGCACCGCGTCGGAGGTCTTCATCCCCTTCACGGTCGGCGGCGGGGTCCGCTCGGTCGAGGACGCCCGGGACCTGCTGCGGGCCGGGGCCGAGAAGGTGTCGGTCAACACGGCCGCCGTCGAGCGACCCCAGCTGGTGGCCGAGCTGGCCTGGGAGTTCGGCGCGCAGTGCGTCGTGGTCGCCATCGACGCCCGCCGCCGCCCGGGCGGCGGCTTCGAGGTCTACACCCGCGGTGGCCGCACGCCGACCGGCATCGACGCCGTCGAGTGGGCCCGGCGGGTCGAGGGGTTGGGCGCGGGCGAGATCCTGCTCACCTCCATGGACCGCGACGGCACCCGTGAGGGCTTCGACGTCGAGCTCACCCGGGCCGTCACCGCCACGGTGGGGGTGCCGGTCATCGCCAGCGGCGGCGTCGGCTCGCTCGACCACCTGGTCGAGGGCGTCGTCGAGGGCGGCGCCGACGCCGTCCTGGCCGCGTCGATCTTCCACTTCGGCGAGCACACGATCGCCGAGGCCAAGGAGGCCCTCGCCCGCGCCGGCGTGATCGTCCGCCCGGTGGTGTGAGGCCTCAGCCGGCCCGCTCGAGCACCCAGTCGGTGACCAGGCGCGCGACCTGCGCCGTCGCCCCGGCGAGGAGGTGGTCGGCCATCGGGACCGTCGCGGTCGTCACGTCCGGCCAGCCCGCCGTTTCCCGCGCCACCCACGCCGGCGGCGCGAACTGGTCGTGCTCCGGGACGGCGACGAGCACCGGCCGGCCGTCGCCCCGGCGGGGCCGCGGCGGGCCGGCGAACCGAAAGGGGGGTGCCACGGCCGCCCAGCCCGCGTGGCGCTCGTCGCCGACCGACAGGGCGACGTCGGCGCCGAACGAGTAGCCGACGAGGAACAGCGGCACGTCGCCGCCGACCTCGGCGCCGAGGCGGTAGAGCGCGGCCACGACGTCGGTCCGCTGGGCCACTCCCTCGCCGTTCGCGACCCGGGGCGTCGGGCGGAAGTCGAAGCGCAGCACGGCGACGCCCGCGCCGCCGAGGCCCCGGAACAGGGCGTCGACGACCACGTTGCGGCGGTCGCCGCCCAGCGCCGGGTGGGGGTGGCAGACGACCGCGCCAGCCGTCGCGCCCGGCGGCACCCACAGGTCGGCGGCCAGCGTGACGCCGTCCGCGGTGAGGAGCGAGATCTCCTCGGCGGACATGTGTGTCACGAAGGGCGCACGGTAGCGTCGAAGCGTGCCCGAGCCAGCAACGACAGCCGAGGACAACGGCCGCCGGTCAGACAAGGGCGACAAGCTCGCCATCCAGATGCTAAACGACCGTGTGCTCGTGCGCCTCGACAACCCGGACGGGGAGCGCAAGTCGAAGGGGGGCATCCTCATCCCCGCGACCGCGC
>DATGPY010000192.1:0-7073 GCA_035304465.1 Acidimicrobiales bacterium
CTCCTCGAGCGTGAAGAGCGGCTCACCCTTCTGGGGGTTGCGCACTGCCGCGACGACCACGTCGTCGAACAACCGCGACGCCACCTCGATGATCTCGATGTGGCCGTTGTGGATCGGGTCGAACGACCCGGGGTACAGCACAGTGGTCACTGATCGGGGCTCCTGTCACGGGACGACGGACGCCGTGAGCGAACACTGCCACGGTAATCGACGCCACCCACCGGGACGCCGACCCCGGGCGCCTGGCCCTCCCGCTCAGCCGGGCGTGCCGCCGTCGGGGGCCAGGAACCCGACCCAGGTGCCGCCGTAGCGGGCGGAGCGCTCGACCCGCCAGCCCGACGGCACCGGCACCGGGGCCGCCGCCTCCGCGACCACCAGCTCGGCGGGAAGGGCGGGGACGAGGTCGCCCCAGCCGTCGAACGCGTAGGGCGGGTCGCAGAACACCACGTCGAAGCGCACCTCGGGCGGGAGCGCCGCCAGCCACGCCTCGACGGGTCGGTCGACGACGGTCGCCCGGTCCGCGAGCCCGCAGGCGTCGAGGTTCCGCCGGATCGCCGCCAGCGCCCGGCGGTCACGCTCGACGAAGGTCGCGTGGTCCGCACCTCGCGACAGCGCCTCGATCCCCATCGCGCCGCTGCCCGCGAACAGGTCGGCGACCCGGGCGCCCACCAGCACGCCCCGGCTCCACAGGGCGTTGAAGACGGCCTCGCGCACCCGGTCGCTTGTGGGCCGGGTGCGGTCGCCGGGGGGCGCCACCAGCGGGCGGCCGCGGGCGATGCCTGCCACGACTCGCATCGCCGGCACGGTACCGGGTGGCATGCTCGACCCATGGCCGACCCCGTGCGCGTCATCTCGATCGACCAGCCGAAGGTCCGCAACGCCATCGACTCCCGGACCGCCCAGCGCCTCCACGACGCGTTCGTCGCCTTCGAGTACGACGAGGAGGCGAAGGTGGCGGTGCTGACCGGCGACGACGAGGCGTTCTGCGCCGGGGCGAACCTGCGCTCGCTCCCCCGCCTGCGGGACAGCGGCCCGCTCGGCCCGACGCGGCTCACCCTCTCCAAGCCGGTCGTCGCCGCGATCGAGGGCTGGTGCGTCGCCGGCGGGATGGAGCTGGCGGCCTGGTGCGACCTGCGGGTGGCCGGCGAGGGCGCCCGGTTCGGCTGCCTCGAGCGTCGCTGGGGCGTACCGCTGGTCGACGGCGGCACCTACCGCCTGCCGCGCATCGTCGGCCTGGGGCGGGCGCTCGACCTCATCCTCACCGGGCGCGAGATCGACGCCGCGGAGGCGGAGCGCATCGGGTTCGTCGACCGTCTCGTGCCCACCGGCACGGCACTGGAGGCGGCGGTCGAGCTGGCCCGGCAGATCGCCTCGTTCCCCTGGCGGTGTGTCGTCAGCGACCGGCGGGCGGTCTACGACGGCTTGGGCCTCGGCCTCACCGAGGCCCTCGCCAACGAGGACCGCCTGGGGCGCGAGGTGATCTTCGCCGACGACTTCGCCGCGAACGTCGAGCGCTTCACCACCCGGGACCGGGGCTGAGCGCCCGGCGGGCAGGGGCACCGCCGGCCGCCGGCAGGCGCTCGCGGCCCGCGCCGGCGCCCGGCTAGCGTGCGCCGGTCCGGGCCGGCCGCCCGGCGACCACCCGCCCGATCCGGGGCGGACGACACCGGGGAAACCCCCCATGACCCCGTCACCGCTGCCGTGGTCTGGTGCACGGGACACGACCGACCGAGCCAACACGGAGAGACCGTCGATGCACGCCACCCGCTCCACCCCGACCGCCCGCCGCCTGCTCGCCGCCCTGGCCGTCCCGGCGCTCGCGCTCGGCCTCGCCGCCTGCGGCGACGACGACGACAGCGCCAGCGCGGAGTCGTTCTGCGACGCGGCGCGCGAGATCGAGGAGCGCTTCAGCAACATGGACCCCAGCACGCCCGCGGAGTTCGAGGAGGCGATCGCCGCGATCGACGAGCTCGATCCGCCGGCCGAGATCGCCGACGACTGGGAGACGATGATGGAGGCCCTCGAGAGCTTCGCCGACATGGACCTGACGGACCCGAACGCCTTCGACGAGAGCGCCTTCAGCGACGCCGAGGCCGCGTCGGAGCGGGTCGGCGAGTACATGGAGGAGGAGTGCGGCATCACGGGCTGACACCCCTCACCCACCCCTGACCGACCGGTGCCCACCCCACACGGGTGGGCACCGCCGCGCCCGGCCCCCTGGCACCGCAGCGGGGGTGGCGTGCCGGTGGGCGCCCCGCCGGGTAGCGTCGCCCGGCGGTGGAGGTCGACGAGGTGATCACGTGCATCGACTGCGGGGGGCGCGCCCACCTCGTGTCGTACCCGCCCGCCGAGCGCGGGTGGGAGCCCGGCGACGTCCTCGTCTACCGCTGCGAGGACTGCCAGGACCGTTGGGACCTGCTCGTCCCGGACGACGACGTCACCGGCCCGTGAGCGGCGACCCCACCACCCGCCGTCCGGCCACGCCCGCGTCCTCGAGGGGGAGGGACCCGATGCCGACCACCCGCCCGATCCTTCCGCGCCTGCTCGGCGCCGTCACCGTGGCGGCGCTGGCGCTCACCGCGGCCGCCTGCGGCGACGACGACGACAGCAGCGCCTTCTGCGACGAGATGCGCGAGGTCGACGCCGAGCTGCAGGCGACCGACCCGACGACGGACGAGGGCTTCCAGGCGGCGCTCGACCGCCTGCGGGAGGTCGAGCCCCCGCCCGAGATCGAGGAGGCGTGGGCGACGTTCCTCGACGCCTACCAGGCGCTGGCGGACGTCGACACCTCGGACCCGGAAGCGATCGACGCGCTCGACACCGAGCAGCTCGCGGGCGCCGAGCAGGCCTGGAACGAGATCGCCGACCACCTGGAGGAGGAGTGCGGGCTCGAGGTGTGACCGGCGGGTGACGGCGGCGGCACGCCGAGCGGGCCCGGCACCGGCCTCCCCGCCGCCGCTCACCCCTTGAGCAGGAACTCCTGGTCCTCCTCGTCGAGGAAGAGCGCGACCTCGGCCAGCAGGTCGGGGTGGGCGCCGAGACCGCCGCCGTCGAGGCCCCGGGGCGGCGCGGGCGCGTCGAGGTCGCCGGTGCCGTCGACGATGGCGAAGGCCACGGCGCGGGCCCGCTCGACCCAGGCGCGGTCGCGCCGCAGCGAGGCGAGCTTGAGGTCGCTGCGGCCCTTCTGCCGCTCGCCCATGATGGTCCCCTCGCCCCGCAGCTCGAGGTCGACCTCCGCCAGCTCGAAGCCGTCGGTCGTCTTGACCAGCGCCTCGAGGCGGGCCTCGGCCTCGTCGCCCTCGGCGTCGCTGACGAGGTAGCACCACGACCGGTCGCTCCCCCGGCCGACGCGGCCCCGGAGCTGGTGCAGCTGGGCGATGCCGAACCGGTCGGCGTCGAGGATCACCATCACCGTGGCGTTGGGGACGTCGACGCCGACCTCGATCACCGTCGTCGCCACGAGCACGTCGAGCCGGCCGGCCCGGAACTGGTGCATCGTGGCCTCCTTGTCGGCCGGCGGCATGCGCCCGTGGAGCAGCCCGAGCCGCAGGCCCGCCAGCTCGCCGGCGGCGAGGCGGGCGTGGGTCTCCTCCGCCGAGCGCGCCTCGAGCTTGTCGGACTCCTCGATGAGCGGGGTCACGACGTAGGCCTGGCGCCCCGCCTCGACCTCGCGCCGCACGGCCGCCCACACCTCGGCCTCGTCCTCGGGGGTGCGGGCCCACGTGGTGACGACGGGCTGGCGGCCGGCCGGCCGGGACCGGATGACGGTGACGTCGAGGTCGCCGTAGACGGTCATCGCCGCTGTGCGGGGGATCGGCGTCGCCGTCATCACCAGCACGTCGGGCACCGGCCCGCCCCCCGCCTTGTCGCGCAGCGCCGCCCGCTGCTCGACCCCGAAGCGGTGCTGCTCGTCGATGACCGCCACGCCGAGCGAGCGGAAGGTCACGCCCTCCTGGATGAGCGCGTGGGTGCCGATGACGATGTCGACCTCGCCGCACGCCAGGTCGGCGAGGATGCGGCGGCGGTCGGCGGCGCCGACCTTGTTGGTCAGCAGCTCGACCCGCAGCGGCCGGGCGCCGAACAGCGACGTGCCGTCGTCGGGCACCTCCACGCCGTCGAGCAGCTGGCGGATGCCCTGCGCGTGCTGCTCGGCCAGCACCTCGGTGGGTGCCATGAACGCCGCCTGGTGACCGCCCTGCACCGCGGCGAGAAGCGTCCACACCGCGACGACCGTCTTGCCGGCCCCGACGTCGCCCTGCAGGAGGCGGTGCATGGGGTGTGGCGCGGCGAGGTCGTGGGCGATCTCGGCGACGGCGGCCCGCTGGTCGTCGGTCATCTCGAACGGCAGCCGCCGGACGAACGCGTCGAGCAGCGGTCCCTCGGTGACGTGCGCGATGCCCCGGGCCGTGCGCTCGACGAGCCGCTTGCGCTGCACGAGCGCGAGCTGGACCCGCAGCAGTTCGTCGAGCACGAGGCGGGTGCGCGCGGCCTGCGCGTGGGCCATCGAGGTCGGGGCGTGGATGCCGTGGAAGGCCTCCTCCCGGGTGATCAGGTCGAACCGGTCGAGCACCCAGTCGGGCACCGGGTCCGCGATGCCCCGCGGCCGCGAGCGCCGGAGCGCCTCGGCCACCCAGTCGGAGATCGCCCAGGTCGACAGCCCCGCCTTGTCGGACTGCGGGTAGATCGGCACGATCCGGCCGGTGCGGTTGCCGATGAGGTCGACGACCGGGTTGGTCATCTGCCGGCGCCCGTTGAAGACCTCCAGCTTGCCGAACAGCGCCACCGTCGTGCCGGGGGTGAGCTGGCGCTCCCGCCAGGCCTGGTTGAAGAACGTGACCCGGAGCCAGCCGCTCTCGTCCCGCACGTCGCAGGTCACCAGCGTGCGCGGCGGCCGGCCGCGGGTGCGGCGCGACGAGGTGCGCTGCACGGTCACGATGACCAGCGCCTCCTCGCCGACCTGCAGGTCGCGGATGCGGGCCTCCCGCGTCCGGTCCACGTAGCGGCGCGGGTAGTAGGTCAGCAGGTCGAGGATCGAGGTGACGCCCACCTGGGCCAGCGCCTGCGCCGAGCGCTCGCCGACCCCCTTCAACCGGGTGACCGGCATCGCCGCCAGCTCCGTGAAGGTGATGGGACCCTCGGGCATGCCGGGCGCCGGCTACTCGATGCCGAACAGGTAGGGGTAGAGCGGCTGGCCGCCGTGGTGGACCTCGGGCGACACCCCCGGACGGTGCTCGGACAGCCACTCGGTCACCGCCCGGGTGTCTGCGGCGGTGGCGCCCTCGCCCTCGATGATGGTGACGATCTCGTGCTCGTCGGTGACCAGCGCGTCGAGCAGCGCGCACGCGGCGTCCGCCAGCGTGGCCTCGACCGCCTTGATGCCGTCGCGCGCGATGCCCAGGTAGTCGCCCTCGGCGATCGGCCCGAGCTCGCAGGTCGAGTCGCGCACCGCCCGGGTGACCTCGCCGGCGACTAGGTTGGCGGCCAGCGACGCCATCTCCTTGGCGTTCTCGTCGGCAGGGGCCTCGGGGTCGTAGCCCATGAGGGCGGCGAAGCCCTCGGCGACGCCCCGGGTGGGGACGACCTTGACCGTGCGGTTCGTGTGGGCGTCGACCTGCTCGGCGACCGGGATGATGTTCTTGTTGTTGGGCAGGATGACGACCTGCTCGGCCGGCACCGACTCGACGGCGGCCAGCAGGTCGGCCGTCGAGGGGTTCATCGACTGGCCGCCGGTGACGATGCCCTGCACGCCGAGGCTGTAGAAGATGCGCTTGATGCCGTCGCCGGTGGCCACGGCCACGACCGCCGTGGTGACCGGCTCGGTGACGTGCGGCGGCACCTCGACGATGTCCTCCGGCGCGGCCTCCCGCACCCACCGCTCCTCCTCGACCTGCTCCATGAGGTCGGTGACGCGGATCTGCCGGGGGCGCCCGCAGTCGATGCCCGCCTCGATGGCGGCACCGATGTCGTCGGTGTGGATGTGGCAGTTCCAGATGCCGTCGCCGCCGACGACGACGATCGAGTCGCCGATGCCGGCCCACACGTCCTTGAACCCGGGGATGGCCTCGTCCGGCGCCTCGAGCAGGTACATGACCTCGTAGCGCAGGTCGGAGACGCCGTCGTGGTCGTGGTCGTCGCCGTGGCCGTGGGCGCCGCCGGGCTCGACCAGGTGGGCGTCGCTGCGGACGACGCCCTCGCCCGGGGCGGGCTCGGGCACCGGACGGCCGTCGATCACGTGCAGGAGGGCGTCGAGCAGCAGCAGGAACCCGGTGCCCCCGGCGTCGACGACCCCCGCCTCGGCGAGCACGGGCAGCAGCTCTGGCGTGCGGGCCAGGGCGGCGGCGCCGGCCTCGCGGGCCGCCTCCACGACGGCCAGCAGGCTGGCGTCGGGCCGCTCGGCCACGGTGGCCTCGGCCGCCTCGGCGGCCTCGCGCACGACGGTGAGGATGGTCCCCTCGACGGGGCGCATGACCGCCTGGTAGGCGGCGTCCGCGGCCGCCCGCATGGCGGCGGCGAAGGTCGGGCCGTCGCACGACCCGTTCTCGCCGATGATCGACACGAGCCCCCGCAGGACCTGCGACAGGATGACGCCGGAGTTGCCCCGGGCACCCATGAGCGACCCGTGGCTGATGGCCCGGCAGACCGCGGCCAGGTCGTCGTCGACGACCCCCTCGAGGTCGTCGCAGACCGAGGCGAGGGTCAACGACATGTTCGTGCCGGTGTCGCCGTCCGGCACCGGGTAGACGTTGAGCCGGTTGATCGGCTCCCGGTGCGCGGCCAACGCCTCCTTGTACGCGTGCACCACCGCCCGCAGGTCGGAGGCCACCAGCTGGTCGAGCACTGTCACGAGGGACGATGGTAGGTGACGCGCCGGGCGCGCCCGGCGGTGGGCGCCGCCGCGGCGGGCCGCTCGCCGGAGTTGTCGCCGGCGCCGCGGCGCCAGTAGAGTCGCCCGGTCCTGTCCGAGCTCGACCACCGAGGTGACCCGTCATGGCAGCCGTCTGCGAGGTGTGCGGCAAGCGCCCGTCGTGGGGCATGAGCGTCAGCCACTCGCACCGGCGTACCAAGCGCCGGTG
>DATGPY010000193.1:0-27563 GCA_035304465.1 Acidimicrobiales bacterium
GGCGTAGCTGCGCTCGACCTTGCGCCGGTTGAACAGGTTGTACTCCGGCTGCTCGACGACCGGCTTGTGCAGGTGGTGGCGCTCGGCGATCTCCCAGGCGGCCCGGATCTCGTCGGCCGACCACTCGGAGGTGCCCCAGTAGAGCGCCCGGCCCGACGAGATGATGTCGGACATCGCCCACACGGTCTCCTCGATGGGCGTCTCGGGGTCGGGGCGGTGGCAGTAGATCAGGTCGAGGTGGTCGAGGCCGAAGCGCTCGAGCGACCCGTCGACGGCCTCCAGCAGGTACTTCCGGTTGAGCGTGTGGTGGGCGTTGACCGTGTCGCTCAGGCCCCAGAAGTACTTCGAGGACACGACGAAGGAGCTGCGTGGCCAGCCGAGCTCGGCGATGGCCCGGCCCATGATGCGCTCGGACTCGCCACCCGCGTAGGCCTCGGCGTTGTCGAAGAAGTTGACGCCGGCCTCGTACGCGGCGGCCATGCAGTCACGGGCCCGGCCGACGTCGAGCTGCGGCCCGAAGCTGACCCAGGATCCGAACGACAGCACGCTCACCTTGAGACCGGTGCGGCCGAGCCGGCGGTACGGCATGTCCATCGGTGGTGCCTCCTTCACGAACCACGCCCCGGGGGTCGGGCGAACGGTCCCCGACCCTACCGGGTGGGGCCGGGCCGCTTGCGCCGGGCAGGCCGCCGGTTTCGGCCGCCCCGGCGGCGCTCTGCCAGACTTGGCGCCATGCGAGCGGTGGTCATCTACGAGAGCATGACGGGCAACACGGCCAAGGCGGCCCGGCTCATCGCGCACGAGGTGGCTGCCCGCGGCGTCGACGTCTCCGTCCACCCGATCACCGACGTCGACCTGAAGGCCCTGGCCGAGGCCGACGTCGTCTTCGTCGGCACCTGGGTGGACGGGCTCGTGCTGTTCGGCCACCGTCCCGGCCGGGCCGGACGGCTGCGCTCGCTGCCGGTCATCGACGGCAAGCGGGTGGCCGCCTTCATGACCTACGCGATCCACGCCGGCAAGGCGCTGGACCGCTTCGCCCGCCTGCTCGAGGAGCGGGGCGGCGAGGTCGTGGCCCGTGCACTGCTGCGCCGCGACCGCATCGAGCAGGGGGTGGACGAGTTCGTCACCGCCTCGCTCGCCACCGTCCCGGCCTGACCGGCCTGCGGCGGGCGCACCGTCCGCACCACTGGGGGGAGACCGATCCGTGCGAACCAGGACCCGCCGCATGCTCCTGTGGGCGCTGGCCGGGGTGGCCGCGCTCGTGGCCGCCGGGGTCGTCTACCTCGAGGGTGACGGATCGGCCGAGCGGGCGCTGCCCGAGTCCCCCGAGCCCGTGGTCCCGGCGGACCCGGGCCCCGGGTGCGGTGCGGCGGCCGCGACCGACCCCGCCGACCTGCGGGTGGACCGCACGATCGCCCGGTGCGGACCGGGGGCGCCCGAGCCCCGGCCGCTCGCCGAGCCGGCCACCCTGCGGGTGGCGATCGACGACCGCAGCGAAGCCCTCGCCCCGCTGCTGGTGGCCGACGCACTGGGGGAGCTGGAGGCCGAGAACCTGGACGTGGAGATCGTCGACCTCGACCAGCGCGCCGCCTACGAGGCGATGGCGCGGGGCGAGGTCGACGCGGTCGTCGGCGGCGTCGGCGCCGCGTTCTTCGACGCCGTGGCCGGGGGCCTCGAGGCCCGGCTGGTGCTCGGCGGGCAGGTCGCACGGTCGCCGAGCGACCTCGACACGCCCCAGGCGGGGCTGTGGTTCCGCGCCGACCTGGTCAACGCCCGGGGCAGCTGGGCGAACGTGCGCGGACAGACGATCCTGGTCCCCGGGGGGCACGGCGCGGCGGCCACCTACCCGATCGAGACCGTGCTCGGCCAGCACGAGCTCGACGTCAACGTCGTGTCGCTGGTCGACGACTCGTCCACGAACGCCGCCGCCCGCCTCTCGGCCGCCGAGGTCGGCGCCGCCTGGCTGACCGAGCCGGCCGCCAGCCGGGCCGCCCGGGACGACGCGCTCCGCCTCGTGGCCACGCTGCCCGGCAGCGAGACCATCGACGGCACGGTGTTCTCGCCCCGCCTGCTCGGCCCCGACCGCGACGTGGGCCTGGCCTACGCCCGGGCCGTCGTGCGCACGATCAACACGCACCTGGCCGACGGGTACGGCGACGAGGCGCTCGCGGCCGTGGCCGCGGCGCTGGACGTCCCCGAGGACGAGGTCGCGGCCGGCCCGCCGCCGCTGTTCGACTGGGAGCTCCGGGCCGGCACGACGACCCGCGTGCAGGAGGCGTTCCTGCGCACCGGCGCGGTCGCCTTCGAGCAGCCGCTGGCCGAGGACCGGCTGGTCGACCGCAGCCTCGTCGCCGAGGTGGTCGGCGAGGGCGCCTGAGCCGGCTCAGCGGCCCCCCGCCCAGCTCCAGGCGTAGTCCGGGTCCTCGCAGGCCCGGGCGGCCGGGCCGAGGTCCAGCGGCGCGAACGTGTCGACCATCACCGCCAGCTCGTCGGTGGCCTCCCGACCGAGGGACGCCTCCACCGCGCCCGGCTGCGGGCCGTGGGTGAACCCGGCCGGGTGCAGGGTGATCGACCCGGGGCCGACGGCCGAGCCCTTGCGGCTCGTGAAGTCGCCGTCGACGTAGTAGAGGACCTCGTCGCTGTCGACGTTGGCGTGGTTGTACGGGCTGGGCACCGCCAAGGGGTGGTAGTCCAGCTTGCGGGGCACGAAGCTGCACACGACGAACCGGGGGCCGGCGAAGGTCTGGTGGACGGGCGGCGGCTGGTGGACCCGCCCGGTCACCGGCTCGAAGTCGTGGATCGACAGCCGGTACGGGTAGAGGCAGCCGTCCCAGCCGACGACGTCGAAGGGGTGGTGGGCGTACCGGTAGCGGGTGACGCCGCTGCGCTGGCGCACGAGCACCTCGACCCCCTCCTCGGGCACGGGGTCGTCGACGACCAGCGGTTCCTCCGGCGCGTGCAGGTCGCGCTCGCAGTAGGGGCTGTGCTCCAGGAACTGGCCCGTCGGCGACAGGTACCGGGACGGCGGGCCGACGTGGCCCCGGGCCTCGATGACCAGCGCCGCGACGGGCTCGTCGCCGGTCGGCACCCAGCGGTGGGTCGTCCCGGTCGGGACGACGACGTAGTCGCCGGACCGGCAGTCGAGCGCCCCGAAGACCGACTCCAGGCGGGCGGCGCCGCGGCGCAGGAACACGATCTCGTCGCCGGTCGCGTTGCGGTAGAGGCCGCTCGGCTCGGTCGCCGTGGCGGCGAGCAGGCGCACGTCGTCGTTGGCGAGCAGCAGCCAGCGGCCGCCGACGAGGTCGCCCCCCGGCTCGAGGTCGCCGGTGCGGAAGTGGCGGGGGAGCAGCGGCTCGTTGGGGGTGACGCCGCCACCGTCGCCGGCGGGCGGCCGGACGGCCTCGGCGCCGACCAGGGCGGTCGGCGGCCGGCGGTGGTAGAGCAGCGCGGAGTCCGACGAGAAGCCGTCCGCGCCCATGAGCTCCTCGGCGTAGAGGCTGCCGTCGGGGGCGCGGAACTGGGTGTGGCGCTTGGGCGGGACCTCGCCCACCCGGCGGTAGTGCGGCATCGGCACCTCCTGGGCGGCCGGCGGGTGCTGTGTGCCAGTCGGGTGACAGCGGGCACATCGGCCCGCAGGCGGACACTAACCTCCGTCGCCCGGAGGTGCCTGGTTGCCTGGACAGCTCGACAGCGCGCTCGTCCGCCTCTTCGACGACGCAGGGCTCTTCCCCCCGGCGCGGCTGCCCATGGCCGAGGCGCTCGCCGCCCACGCCCGCGCGCTCGACGGGCCGCACCACGGCGTCGTCGGGCCGTTCCTCTGCCCGGTCGGGCGGCTCGCCGAGCTCGACGCCTGCGTCGCCGCCGGCGCGGCGCGCCCGCCGGCCCTCGGCCTGATCGGCCACGACGGGCCGGTCGACTGGGGTCGGGCGTTCGCGGCGCCCGGCCTCGTGCAGGTCGAGGCGCCGCTCGGTGTGCCGATGCCGGAGCCGCCGGGCAACGTCCTGCGCTACCTGGAGCTGCCCCACCACGGCGACGTCGGGGCCGCCCTCGACGCCGTGCAGGCGGCGGGTGCCCGGGCCAAGGTGCGCTGCGGCGGGCTGACCCCCGAGGCCGTGCCCCGGCCGGCCTGGCTGGCCGCGGTGCTCGTCGGCTGCGCCGCCCGGGGGCTGCCGCTGAAGGCCACCGCCGGCCTGCACCAGCCCTACCACCGGGCCGGCGGGCCCGACGGGGTCCGGCACGGGTTCGTCAACCTGCTGGCCGCGGCCGCAGCGGCCGCGGGCGGCGCGACGGTGGTGGACGTGACCGCCATCCTGACCTACGAGGAGCCGGCCGCCGCCGCGCTGACGTCCCGGGTGCAGGGCGCCCGGCGGCTGCTCGCCTCCATCGGCACCTGCTCGATCGACGAGCCGCTCGCGGCGCTCGCCGAGCGGGGGCTGCTGTGACCGCCCGGCGGTCGTGGGTGCCGGGCGCCGACGGCTCGGGGTTCCCGGCCGAGCACCTGCCCTACGGCGTGTTCTCGACCGGTGACCGGCCGGCCCGGGTCGGCGCCCGCATCGGCGACCACGTCGTCGACCTGGCGCGCCTGGCCGCCGACGACCCCGGCGGCGTCGGTGCGGTGGGCGACCTGTTCGCCCGGCCCTCGCTCAACGCCTTCATGGCCGCCGGGCCCGACGCCTGGCGGCACGTGCGGGCCCGGCTGACCGAGCTGGTCTGCGACGCCGCCGCCCGGCCGCTGGTCGAGCCGGCGCTCGTCCCGGTCGCGGCGACCCGGGCGCACCTCCCGGTCGAGGTCGCCGACTACGTCGACTTCTACAGCTCGCTCGAGCACGCGACGAACCTCGGTCGCCTGTTCCGCCCCGGCAGCGAGCCGCTGCTGCCCAACTGGCGCCACCTGCCGGTCGGCTACCACGGGCGGGCGGGGACGGTCGTCGTGTCGGGGACGCCGGTGCCCCGGCCGTCGGGCCAGCGCAAGGTGGGGGACGAGGTCCTCTTCGGGCCGTCCGAGCGGCTCGACATCGAGCTGGAGGTCGCCGCGGTCGTCGGCGTGCCGTCCGAGCCCGGGCGCCCGGTCCCGACCGAGCGGGCGGTCGAGCACGTCTTCGGCCTCGCGCTGCTCAACGACTGGTCGGCCCGCGACATCCAGGCGTGGGAGTACCAGCCGCTCGGGCCGTTCCTCGGCAAGTCGTTCGCCACGACGCTCGCCGCCTGGGTCACGCCCCTCGACGCGCTGGCGCCCTGCCGGGTGCCGGGCCCGCCGCAGGACCCGGAGCCGCTGCCCTACCTGCGCCTGCGAGCCGAGGACGACTGGGCGCTGGCCATCGACCTGTCGGTCGCCCTGCGGCCGGCCGGAGCCGACGTCGAGGAGGTCGTCAGCCGCACCTCGTTCGCCGGCCTCTACTGGCGCCTGCCCCAGCAGATCGCCCACGCGACCGTCAACGGCGCCCACCTCCGCACCGGCGACCTGCTGGCGTCCGGCACCGTGTCCGGGCCGGAGCGGGGGACCGAGGGCAGCCTCATCGAGCTGACCCGGGGCGGGCGGGAGCCGCTCGAGGTCGACGGCGTGCAGCGCACCTTCCTCGAGGACGGCGACGAGGTCGTCCTCCGGGGCGCGGCGGCGGTGGGCGACGGTGTGACGATCAGCCTCGCCGAGGCCCGGGGGCGCATCGTGCCCGGCGCCGTCCCGGGCGGTCGGTAGCGTCGCGGGCGTGGCGCCCTCTGCCGCCGTCGACCCCGCGTTCCTCGCCGCCTGCCGGGCCGTCGTGGGCGACGCGCACGTGCTCGTCGACCCCGACGTCACCGCCGGCTACGCCACCGACTGGACGGGCCGCTTCCGCGGCGCCACCCCCGCCGTCGTGCGGCCCGGCTCGACCGCAGAGGTCGCCGAGCTGGTGCGCCTGGCCCGGGCCCACGGCGTCCCGCTCGTGCCCCAGGGCGGCAACACCGGCCTGGTGGCCGGGGGCGTGCCGCTCGCCGGCGAGGTCGTGGTCAGCCTGGGCCGGCTCCGCACGCTCGGCCCGGTCGACCGCCTGGCCGGCCAGGTGACCGCCGGCGCGGGTGTGACGCTCGCGGCCCTGGCCGCCCACGCCGAGGCGGCAGGCCTCGCCTTCGGCGTCGACCTCGGGTCGCGGGCCAGCGCCACCGTCGGTGGCATGGTGGCCACGAACGCCGGCGGCCTGCACGTCGTCCGCCACGGGGCGATGCGGGCCCAGCTCGTCGGCGTCGAGGCGGTGCTCGGCACCGGCGAGGTGGTCAGGCGCCTCGGTGGGCTGGTGAAGGACAACACCGGCTACGACCTCGCCCAGCTGCTGTGCGGCAGCGAGGGCACCCTCGGCATCGTCACCGCGGCCCGCCTGCGCCTCGTGCCCCGGCCCCGCCACGTCGTCACCGCGCTGGCCGGGGTGGCGTCGATCGAGGCGGCGGTGGCGCTCGCCGCCGAGCTGCGCTGGGCGCTGCCCGAGGTGCTGGCCCTGGAGATGATGACCGGGCCGAGCCTGCGGCTCGTGGCCGAGCACCTCGGCGCACCGCCGCCGGTCGCCCCCGGGGCCGGCGCCTACCTGCTCGTCGAGGCGGGCGGGGCCGAGGACCCGCTGCCGCACCTGGCGGCGGCGCTCGACGGCCGCCCCGAGGTGGCCGACGCCGCCGTGGCCACCGAGCGGGCCGACCGGGCCCGCCTGTGGCGCTGGCGGGAGGCGCACTCCGAGGCCGGCGCCCGGTTCGGCGTCGTGCACAAGCTCGACGTGACGCTGCCGGCGGCCGAGCTCGCCGGCTTCTGCCACGCGGTCGTCGAGCGGGTCGCCGCCGCCCGGCCGGACGCCCGCACGCTGCTGTTCGGCCACGTCGGCGACGGCAACGTGCACGTCAACGTCGCCGGGCCGGCGGCCGACGACGAGGAGGTCGACGACCTCGTGCTGGCGCTGGTCGTCGAGCGCGGCGGGTCGATCAGCGCCGAGCACGGCATCGGCACGCTGAAGCGCCGCTGGCTCGAGCGGGACCGCTCGCCGGCCGAGGTGGCCGCCATGCGGGCGGTGAAGCGGGCGCTCGACCCCGACGGCGTGCTGAACCCCCACGCCGTGCTGCCCGGGGACGGCCCGGCGCCGGTCAGCGGACCTGGTCGAGGATCGGCTGGGCCTCCTCCTCGCGCAGGATGAGCACCGCGCCGGCGTGGTTGCGGTCGTTGTCGACCGGCAGCGGGTCGAGGGGTTCGGCCATCCCCCGCATCCCCCAAGCGAAGGTGACGGCGTCCCACATCGACATCTCGTGGTCGATGCGCAGGCCCTCGGCCATGCTGCTCGCCGCGCCGGCCAGGCGGAACGGGTTCTTGATGCCGCTCAGCTCGTCGATGACGACCGAGAGGAACCGCTGCTGGCGCTCGATGCGTCCGAGGTCGCCGCGGGGGTCCGCCACCCACTGGCCGTCGATGGCCTCCTCGAAGTGGCGCGACCGGACGTACGCCAGGGCCTGCTCGCCGTCGAGCTCGACCGCGCCGGGCTCGGGGACCCACAGGCCGGAGTGGAGGTCGCGGGCCGGGTGCTCGAACTCGATGGTCACCCCGCCCAGGCTATCGACCAGGCCGGCGAAGCTGACGAAGTCGACCTCCATGTAGCGGTCGATCGGGATGCCGAGCTGCTGGGTGATCGTGTCGATGAGCCGCTCGGGCCCGCCGCCGAGGTCGGCGTTGTAGGCGGCGTTGATCTTGGCGCTGCTGTCCGTGCCCGCGATGGGCACGTAGAGGTCGCGGGGGATCGACAGCATCTGGGCCCGGCCGCCCTCGAGGTGCAGCACCATGATCGTGTCGGCCCGCTGGCCGCCGGGCGCGCCGCCGCCGTTGAAGCCGGGGTCGCCCTCCTCGGTGACGTTTGCCCGGGAGTCGGAGCCGACGATGAGGTAGTTGGTGCCGTTGTCGGCCGAGGTCAGCGAGTCGCCGACGTCGACCCGCTCGATGCGGTTGAAGACGCTGCGGGCGTACAGGTAGCTGCCGACCAGCGCGACGACGAGCAGCACGCCGGTGACGAGCAGCACCCGCCGCCAGCGGACGCGCCGGTACCACGGGCCGCTGCGGTCGCGCCCCGGCGGCCGGGGCGGTCCACCGGGCGGCCGCGGGCGCGTGGGTCGGGACGGCGGGGGACCGGCCGGCCGCTCCGGCGGCGGCGCCGGTGCCCGCCGCGGGCGTGGCGGCGCCGCGGGCCCGCCGTTCGCGCCACGCCGTGGCGACGTGGAGGGCGCCGGGATGAACACCCGCCGGGGATCGCCGCGAGGACGGTCGGGATCGTGGAAGCGATCGGTCACGCGGCTGCTCACACTAACCCCCCTCACCTGGCCGGCGGTGGTGCCCCCACCGGCGGACCGACCTGCGCTGGGACGCCGGTCAGCCGGCGTCGGCCACCCCGGCGTCCTCGAAGGTGGCCATCTCGTGCAGGACGCGGGCGGCGGCCTCGACGACGGGGACGGCGAGGGCGGCGCCGGTGCCCTCGCCCAGCCGCATGCCGAGGTCGAGCAGCGGGTCGAGGCCGAGCGTGTCGAGCACCACCGACGCCCCGGGCTCGGCCGAGCGGTGGCCGGCGACGACGCAGCGCTCGACGCCCGGCACCAGCCGGCTGGCCACCAACAGCGCGGCGCCGGCGATGACGCCGTCGACGACCACCGGCACCTGCAACGCCGCCGCCCCGACGATGAACCCGGCGAGCGCCGCGTGCTCGAGGCCGCCCACCTCGGCCAGCAGCGCCAGGGCGTCGTCGCCGTGCTGGTAGCGGGCCCGGGCCACCGCCGCGGCGACCAGCGCCGTCTTGCGGGTGAGCACGTGGTCGTCGACGCCGGTGCCCCGGCCGGTGACCGCACTGGCCGGGCGGTCGGTCAGGGAGGCGATCAGCGCCGCGGCGGGTGTCGTGTTGGCGATGCCCATGTCCCCGGTGACGAGGCACCGGGCACCGCCGGCGACCAGCTCGAGCGCGGTCTCCGCCCCGACGTCCAGGGCCCGGCGGGCGTCCTCGACCGTCATGGCCGGCCCGGTCGACAGGTCGGCGGTGCCGCGGCGCACCTTGCGGCTGACGAGCCGGGAGGCGCGGGCGCCGCCGCCCACGGGGTCGGTGGGCACGACGACCTCGCCGGCGATGCCCACGTCGACGACCACGAGGTCGTCGCCGGGGCGCCCGGCGAGCACGTTGATCGCCGCGCCACCGGCGAGGAAGTTGGCCACCATCTGGGCGGTGACCTCCTGCGGCCACGGGCTGACGCCCTGGGCGTGCACGCCGTGGTCGCCGGCGAACACCGCGGTGGCGACGGGCCGGGGCACGGGCGGCGGCGACACGCCGGCGATGGCGGCCAGCTGCGCGCCCAGGTCCTCGAGGCGGCCCAGCGACCCGGGTGGCTTGGTCAGGCGCAGGTGGTGGGCGCGGGCCGCGGCCCCGGCCCGCTCGTCGGGCGGGGCCACGAGGGTGGCCGCGGCGGCGAAGGGGCCGACCCGGGCGGCGAGCCAGGCGAGGACGTCGTGGTGCGGTGGCCGGCCGTCGACGACGACGACCGGGTGGCCGGCCGAGGACAGGCCCGAGGCCGTCTCCGGGCAGCGGGTGACGACGAGCGTGCGGCCCCGGACGGCGTCGCTGGCCTCGGCGTCCGCCGGGACGGGGCGGAGCAGGTCGGGGCCGAGGCCGGCGGCGGCGAGCCGGTCGGTGAGCGCGGCGCCCTCGGGGCGCCGGTGGCCGTCGGACTGGGCCCGGGGGACGAGCAGCTGCGCCGGCACCCCGGCCCGGTGCAGCGCCGCCGCGAGCCGGCGCACGCCGGCGGCGGGTAGCAGGGGTTCGCGCTCGACCGCCCGCGGGGCGGCGGGGCCGTCCCCGTCCGGGGCCTCGAGCACGGCGTTGAGGCTGAAGGCGACCGCCTCGACGGGCAGGTCGGCCGGCAGGTGGAGGGTCGGGTGGATCCAGCTCATCGGGCGTGGCGCGTCCTCGGGTCGACGGCGGCGGCCCTCCCCGGGTCGCCCGCCCCCATCATGTCGCGTGGCGATGGTGCCGGCCCGACCGCACCGCGCGCGGACCGGCGGGCACGCCCGCTCAGCCGCCGACCGCCGCCAGGGCCCGGTCCAACCGCTCGAGCCCGGCGGCGTCCGGCACCGCGATGCGGACGTGGTCGGGCAACCCGAAGGACCGGCAGTCGCGCACGACGACCGCCCGCCGGGCGAGGGCGTCGCGCAGCCCTGCCGCGCCGGGCACGAGCACCCAGGGCGCGTCGGAGGGCAGCGGCGACCACCCCCGGGCCAGGAGCACCCGCTCGAGCTCGGCCCGGGCGGCGGCGATCGCCGCGGTCCAGCCCCGGGGGTCGGACCGCTCGACCAGCGCCGGGACGAGCGCGCAGGCCAGCCCCCCGACCGCCCAGGCCGGGCGGCGGGCCCGGAGCGCGGCGGCCGACGCCTCGTCCGGCGCCACCGCGTACCCGAGCCGCAGGCCGGGGCACGCGAACGCCTTCGTCAGCGAGCCCAGCGCCCACCCGGGCCGTCCCCGGGTCCACACGCCGCCCGAGAGCGGCAGGAACGCCTCGTCCCACACGTCGGCCTGTTCGTCCGGTCCCGCCAGCCGGCCGGAGGGGCTGTGCGGGTCCGACCGCCAGCGGGGCGCCGCGGGGTCGAGCCGCTCCAGGTGCCGGCGGTAGAGCGAGAACTCGGGCTCGTCGACCCGGCCGGAGCGGGTGAGCTGGGCGACCAGCGCGATGGCCTGGGCGCCCCCGGCGGTGAGCACCGTGCGCTCGGGCGGCAGCTCGAGCCCTTCGGCCAGCAGCGCCTCGGCCCGGTCCACGTCGGGGTAGCGGCGCAGCTCGCCGAGGTGGCGGCGTGCCAGTGCGGGGACGTCCGGGGCGAACGGGTTGAGCGACGCCGACAGGTCGAGCACCGCGTCGGGATCGACGCCGAGCGCGGCCGCCACCCGCGCCCCGTCCCCGCCGTGCTCGCCGGGCGGCGGTACCCGGCCGCCCCCGCCGGCCGGCGCGGTCATCGGGTGCCTCCCCGCCGGTCGCGCACCGCGGCCGCGGCCAGCGCCGCCAGGCCCGCCGACGCCAGGAGGGCCGCCAGCGCCCGCGTGACGGCGCGGGACAGGGCCACGGCGGCGCGCACGTCGGCGGGCCCCGGCACCCGGCCGTCCCCGTGCAGCACCGGTCGGCGCTCGACGACCGTGCCGTAGCGGTTGGCGTCGCCGCCCAGCCGCACGTCGAGCGCGGCGGCGAAGGCCGCCTCCGCCACCCCGGCGTTGGGGGAGGGGTGGGCCGGCGCGTCGGTGGCCAGCGCGCGTCGCACGGCCCTGGCCCGAGCCGGGCGGCACAGCACGACCAGCGCGGCGGTCACCCGGGCCGGCACGAAGGCCAGCACGTCGTCCAGGCGGGCGGCGGCGGCGCCGAACCGCCGGTAGCGCTCGTCGCGGTAGCCGACCATCGAGTCGACCGTGTCGGCCGCCCGGTGGGCGAAGGTCCCGGTGGCACCGGCGGCCGTCGCCCACAGCGCCGGTGCCACGACCGCGTCGGTCGTGTTCTCGGCCACCGACTCGATGGCGGCCCGGGCGATCGCGGTCGCGTCGAGCCCGGTCGGGTCGCGCCCGACCAGCCACGGCAGCGCCGCACGGGCCGCGTCGAGGTCGCCGGTCTCCAGCGCGGCGGCCACCCGCAGCGCCGCGTCGTGCAGCGCCCGCCCCGAGGCGGCGAGCCATGCGGCGGCCACGGGAGAGCGCAGGACCGCCCCGGCGGCGCCCGCGCCGGCCACCGCCGCGGCGGCGAGCACGGCGCCGGGTGCTCGACGGTCCGCGTAGAGGCGGCGCTCCAGCGCGGCGACGCCCGAGCCGAACAGGGCGACGGGGTGGGCCCGGTCCGGCACCGGCGGCTCGCCCAGCAGCCGGTCGAGCACCAGGCCGCCGGCCGCGGCGAGCGACCGTCGTCCCAGCCCGCGCAGCACGCCGGCCCCGGTCACCATCGCGCCGCCGCCACGAGCAGCCCGGCCGTCTCGGCCACCACGCCGGCCGCCCCGAGCACGTCGCCCGTGTAGCCGCCCAGCCGGCGCCCGGCGAGCCCGACGACCGCCGCGAACCCGGCGGCGAGCGCGGCGGCGGTGGCCGCCCCCGCCCAGCCGCCCCGGGCCAGCGTGACCACGGCGACCGTCGCCGCCAGGGTGACCGCGGGCGCCGCGGTGCGCCGCCCGGCGAAGCCCGACGCCGTGCCCCGATCGCGGGCGTAGGGGACGAGCGCCATCGTCAGGGCCATCGCGGCGCGGGAGCCGGCCCACAGCCCGGCGACCAGCGCCACGTCCGGGCGGAGGGCCGCGAGGGCGGCGACCCGCGCACCGAGCGCCAGCACCAGCGCGACGACCCCTAAGGCGCCGACGTCGGGTGCCGCCATGACGGCGAGCCGGCGGTCGCGCGGCAGCGGGGGCAGCAGCCCGTCGGCGCTGTCGGCCAGCCCGTCGAGGTGGAGCATGCCGGTGAGGGCGGCGTCGGCCGCGACGGCGACGACCGCGGCGACGAGCGGCGGCCACAGCTCGCCGGCCACCCACCACACGCCGCCCACCGCGGCGCCGACGACCCCGCCCACGACGCCGAACCAGGCGCGCGCCCGGTCGTCGGGCGGCGCGGCCCCGCCGAGGACGGTGAGGAACCCGAGCGCGGCCCGCATCAGGCGCGGCCGGCCGGTCGGTCGAGGGGCAGCACCCGGCCGGCGACGACGAGGAGCGCCCGGTCGGCGAGGTCGGCCACCGCCCGGTTGAGGTCGCCCAGCGCGTCGGTGAACCGGCGCCCGGCCTCGGTCGGGGCGTGGACGCCGAGACCCACCTCCTCGGACACGACGACCGTGTCGCCGGCGCCGGCCGACTCCCGGCCCCGGAGCGCCGCGCACAGCGCGGGGACGTCCGGCGCCAGGTCGGGGTGCCCGGCCACCCAGGTGCCGAGCGAGTCGACCAGCGCCACGCCGTCGAGCCCCCGCAGGACGCCCGGGAGGTCCGTCCCGGCCTCGACCGTCGCCCACGACGCCGGCCGGCGCGCCCGGTGGGCCGCGATGCGGGCCGCCATCTCCTCGTCGGTGGCCCGCCCGGTGGCGACGTAGGTGACCGGTCCGCCGGCCTCGGCGGCCAGGGCCTCGGCGACCTGCGACTTGCCGGATCGGGTGCCGCCCAGCACCAGGGTGATCAACGGGGCTGCCTCCTCGCACGACCGGGGGTGTCGCAGCGTAGAGCGTGGGGCGGGCGGCGGTCCTCCTACACTCGGTCGGCGATGTCCACCCCCCTCCTCGACTCCGCCGTCACGCGCCTGCTGTTCGTGTGCTGGGGCAACATCTGCCGCTCGCCCACGGCCGAGGGGCTGATGCGGCGCATCCTCGAGGAGGAGGGCCTGGCCGGCGTCGTCGAGGTCGACTCGGCCGGCACCAGCGGCGAGCACGAGGGGTCGCCGCCGGACCCCCGGGCCGTCGCGGCGGCCGACCGCCGGGGCCTCGACCTCCGGTCGCTGCGCGCCCGGCGCGTGCGGCCCGACGACTGGGACCGCTTCGACCTGCTGCTGGTCGCGGACGGCACCGTGGAGCGGGCGCTGCTGCGCCGCGCACCGTCGCCCGCAGCCGCCGCCAAGGTCCACCGCATGACCGCCTTCGGCCCCGAGGCCCACGTCGAGGACGTGCCCGACCCGTACTACGGCGGCCCCGAGGGCTTCGAGCACGTCTACGACCTGCTCGACCGGGCGTGCCGCGGCCTGGTCGAGCACATCCGGGCCGTCCACGCCTGAGCGGTGGGGGTCGCGGACGCCGTCGCCGCGGCGCTGGGCCGCCGGGTCGTGCGGACCGACCCGGTCGGCGGCGGCTGCATCAGCGAGGCCCGCCGCGTCGAGCTCGACGGCGGCGACGTCGTGTTCGCCAAGTCGGGGACGGGGCTGCCGGCCGGCCTGCTGGAGGTCGAGGCCGCCGGGCTGCGGTGGCTGGGCGAGGTGCCGGACGTGGCGGTGCCCCGCGTGCTGGCGGTGACGCCCGACGCCCTGGTCCTCGAGTGGGTCGAGCCCGGGGCGCCCGCGCCGGCGACCGACGAGCTCCTCGGGCGCCAGATCGCCCGCCTGCACACCGCCGGCGCCCCGTGGTTCGGCTGGGACCGCGACGGGTTCATCGGCCGCGAGCTGCAGCGCAACACGCCGCCGGCGGCCGACTGGCCGACGTTCTGGCTCGAGCGCCGCATCCGTCCGCTGACCGAGCGGGCCGTCGGCCGCGGCGCGATCGACCCCCGCGCCCGCGCCGCGGTCGACCGGCTCGCCGGCCGCCTGGCCGACCTGGCCGGCCCGGCCGAGCCACCCGCTCGGGTCCACGGCGACCTGTGGACGGGCAACGTGCACGTCGACCGCGCCGGCCGGCCGTGGCTGATCGACCCCGCGCCGTACGGCGGCCACCGGGAGGTCGACCTGGCCATGCTCCACCTGTTCGGCCGGCCGGCACCGGCCGTCGTGCGGGCCTACGAGGAGGTGGCGCCGCTGGCGCCCGGCTGGCGGGACCGGCTCCCGCTCTGGCAGCTCGAGCCGCTCCTCGTGCACGCGGTCACCTTCGGCGGGGGCTACGGCGCCTCGGCCCTCGCCGTCCTCGACCGGTTCGCCTGAGCCTCAGAGGTCGGGGTCGAGGGCGGTGGCGGCGACCCGGGCCATCTCCTCGCCGAAGCGACGCGCGCCGGGCGACGGCACCGGGCAGGTCAGGCCCTCGGGCTCGACGGGGCAGAAGTGGACGCGGTCGGGGTTGCGGACCACCACCTCGCCGTCGACGCAGCCCTCCTCGGGCCCCTCGCCGTCGCGGCAGGGCAGCCGGTCGACGTAGCGGCCACCGTCGGTCACCGCGGCGGCGGCGTCCGCGTAGCGCACCCGTCCGAGGTCGCGCCCGGCCCAGCCGTGGGCGATGTCGAAGTACCCCTCGGCGATCTGCCGGGTCGCCCCGCCGGGCAGGCCCGGCGCGTCGGGCCCGCCGACGAGCACGACGCGGGTCCCCTGGTCGGCGAACATCTCGGTCGCCGTGCGGACGTCCTCGACCGTGCGCTCGGCCAGGGCCTCGCCGGTCAGCTGCTCGCCGTCGGGGCCCCGCACGCAGGGCGAGCCGTTGTTGCCGACGAACTGGATGACGACGACGGTTGGTTCGAGGGCCAGGTCCTCGCGCATCTGCGGCAGGGCGTCGCACGGCGAGGCGCCCGGCACCGGGCGGGTGATCACCTCGGCGTCGGTGTCCCGGCGCAGCGCCTCGACGAACGCCCCCGACGCCTCGGTCGACAGCGAGTCGCCGTAGAGGATCACGAGCCCGCCGTGCCGGGGCGGCTCCCGCAGCGCGGCCGCCCCGGCCACGACGACGGCCGCGGCGGCCAGCCCCGCCGCCAGGGCGACCGCCCGCCGGCGGCGCCGGGCGCGTGCGGGTGCCGCGGTGGTGCGGCGGTCGTCGGGCGCATCCGGTGCGCTCTCGGTCACGTCGGGTCCCTCCGGCGCGTCGTCGTACCGGCAACGAGCGGCTGCCAGCATGGCAGACTCCACGGGCGATGCCCCTCGACGTGCCCGCCTGCGCCTTCGCCCTGCCCGAGGGTGTCGACCCGGCGGCGCTCGTGTCCTTCCTCGGGGAGCGGTTCGACCTCGCCGTGGACGCGCCCGAGCGGATCGACCACACGGTGATCGACACCGCCGACCGCCGGCTGCGGGCCGCAGGCGCCGAGCTGCGGCTGCACACCCTCCGGGGCGAACCCACGATGACCCTCGTCGGCCGGCCGGGCGCCCCGCCGCTCAGGGCGACGGTCCGCCGCCGGCGGCGCTGGTTGGCCGGCGACCTGCCGGAGGGGCCCCTGCGCGACCGCGTCGCCCCCACGATCGGGGTGCGCGCCCTGCTGCCCCTCGCCCGGGTCCGGGGCGAGGTCCGTCCCGCCCGGGTGCTGAACCGCGACGACAAGACGGTGGTGCGACTGCGGCTGGCCGTGCACGCGGCGGTCGTCGACGGCGGCGAGGTCCCGCTGGCGCCCCGGCTCGAGGTCGCCGGCGTGCTCGGCTACCGGCGCCCGTACGAGCGCCTCGTCTCGGTGCTCGCGTCCGAGGCCGGGCTGGTCGAGGCGCCCGGCGGCGTGGCCGACGAGGCGATCGCCGCCGCCGGTGGTGACCCCGCCGGGGTCCCGTCCAAGGTCCGGGTGCCGCTGCGGCCGGACCAGCGCACCGACGAGGCCGCGGTCGCCGTCCTCCGGGCCCTGGCCGGTGTCGTCGAGGCCAACCTGCCGGGCACGCTCGACGACCTCGACACGGAGTTCCTCCACGACCTGCGGGTGGCGGTCCGGCGCAGCCGATCGGTGCTGCGGGAGATGAAGGGCGCCTTCCCGCCCGGGCCGCTCCGCCGCCAGCGCGACGCGCTCCGGTGGGTGCAGGCGGTGACGGGGCCGACCCGCGACCTCGACGTCCAGCTCCTCGAGTGGGGCGACCTGCTCGCCGCGCTGCCCGAGGACCGGCGGGCGGCGCTGGCGCCGGTGCGGGCGCTGCTGGAGCGGCGCCGCGACGACGCCCACCGGGCCTTGCGCCGGGAGCTGACCGGCGACGCCCATGCCACGGCGTGGGGCGGGTACCGGCGGTTCCTCGACGGCGACCTCGGGCCCGACGGCGAGCGGCCCGACGCGGCCGCCCCGGTGGCCGCCGTGGCCGGCCGGCGCATCCGCAAGGTCTACCGGCGCATGGTGGCGATGGGGGAGGCCGTCGACGACGCCAGCCCGGCGACCGCGCTGCACGACCTGCGCAAGCGAGGCAAGGAGCTGCGCTACCTGCTGGAGCTGTTCGGGGGGCTCTGGCCGGGTGACGCGGCCCGGGAGATGGTGCGGGCGCTGAAGTCGCTGCAGGACGTCCTCGGCACCCACCAGGACCGCGAGGTGCAGGCCGACGCGCTGCGGTCCCTGGCCCCGGACCTCGCCGGGATGGAGGGCGGGCCCGACGCCCTGCTGGCGCTGGGCGCGGTCGTCGACCGGCTGGGCGCCGAGCAGCGGGCCGCCCGCGAGCGCTTCGCCGAGCGGTTCGCCGACTTCGCCTCGCCCGAGCGGCGGGCCCTGGTCGCGGAGACGTTCCGGCCGTGAAGGTCCTCGCCACCTACAACATCAAGGGCGGGGTGGGGAAGACCTCGGCCGCCGTCAACATCGCCGCGCTGGCGGCGGCGGACGGGCTGCGTACCGTGCTGTGGGACCTCGACCCGCAGGCGGCGGCCACGTTCCTGTTCCGGGTCCGGGCCAAGGTGCGGGGCGGCGGGCGCAAGCTGGTGCGGGGCCGGACCGACGTGGCCGACCTGCTGCGGGGGACCGACATCGAGGGCCTCGACCTGCTCCCCGCCGACTTCTCCTACCGCCACATGGACCTGGTCCTCGACGGTGCCGGCCGCCGGACGCGCCGGATGGGCCGGGTGCTCGGGCCGCTGGCCGAGCACTACGACCTGGCGATCCTCGACTGCCCGCCGTCGATCTCGCTGGTCTCCGAGAGCGTCTTCGACGCCGCGGACGCCCTGCTCGTGCCGCTCATCCCCTCGACGCTGACCGTCCGGACCTTCGAGCAGCTCTCGGCCTTCGTCGAGGACGAGGTCGAGGACCCGCCGGCGATCGTCGCCTTCTTCTCGATGGTCGACCGCCGCAAGCGCCTCCACCGCGAGGTCGTCGAGCAGCTCTCCACCGGACGCGACGACGTGGCCGCGGCCGCCGTCCCCGCCGCCACCGAGGTCGAGCTCATGGGCGTCGAGCGGGCGCCGGTCGTCGTGCACGCGCCCCGCAGCCGGGCGGCGCGGGCCTACACGGCGCTCTGGGACGAGGTGCGGTCGCGCCTCGCCCTCTGACGCCTGCCGGGCGCCGGCTCAGGATCCGGAGGGCTCGGCGTCCCGGTCGAGGTCGAGGCTGGCCGAGTTCATGCAGTAGCGCAGGCCCGTGGGCTGGGGCCCGTCCTCGAACACGTGGCCGAGGTGCGAGCCGCAGCGGGCGCAGCGAACCTCGGTGCGGACCATGCCGTGGCTGGTGTCGGTCACGAACCTGACGGCGTCCTCGCGCAGGGGCTTCCAGAAGCTCGGCCAGCCGGTGCCCGAGTCGTACTTGGTGTCGGACGAGAACAGCGCCTGCTTGCAGGCGACGCACCGGTAGATGCCCGGGTCCTTGGTGTCCCAGTAGATGCCGGTGAACGCCCGCTCCGTGCCGCCCCGACGGGCCACCTCGAACTGGAGGGGATCGAGACGCTCGCGCCACCCCTCCTCCGTGGTGGGCAGCTCCTCCAGGGGGATCTCCTTCGGGTCGGTCATGGCCCCAGGATGCCAGCCGGCCGGCGGCGCCGCACCACCCTGCGGCGCCCGGCGGGCCGCGGTCACCGCAGCGCGCCGAGGAGCTGGTCGACGACGCGGTCGGGGGCCAGCGTCGCCGGTCGGGCCAGCGCCTCCAGCGTGACGAAGGCCTCGGTGCCGTGTGCCCGGCCCTGCAGCGTCACCACGGCCGAGCACGGCTCGCCGTCCTGGCGGACGACGACCTCGAAGATGGCGCAGCCCCGGTCGACGTAGCTGACCGACCCCACCCGGTGGGCGGCGTCCAGGAGCAGGGCGAAGGCCTCGTCCGGCGGACAGGACAGCAGCAGCGTGTCGTTGCCGGCCAGGGCGACGCCGACGGCCGGCGGGGGCGGCGGCGCCGGCGGCGGGGGATCGGGTGCGGGCCGGGCCCGGTCCGGGTCCGCCGACCCGCCCGGGGCGCCGGCGCGCCGGGCGCGGCTGAGCACCGCGTAGGCCTCGTTCAGGCGGGCCGCCGTCGCCGCCGCGGCGCCGCCGTTGACGTCGGGGTGGACGGCCCGGATGCGGCGCCGGTACGCCGAGCGCACCGCCGGCCAGGGGTCGTCCGCGTCGACCCCCAGCAGCACCCGGGCCTCGGCGACGTCCATGCCGACGTCCTACCCCGGGGAGAGGAACGCCGCCAGCAGCGCCCGGTAGTGGGCGGGGTCGTGGCTGCCGGCGTGCTCGCGGGCGGCGTGCATGGCGAGCTGCGGCATGCCGACGTCGACGGTGGTGATGCCCAGGCGGGCGGCGGTGATCGGGCCGATCGTCGAGCCGCAGGGCAGGTCGTTGCGCATGGCGAACCGCTGCAGCGGCACCTTGGCCTGTTCGGCCGCCAGCGCCACCAGCGCGACGCCGGGCGCGTCGGTGGCGTAGCGGACGTTGGCGTTGACCTTCACGACGGGCCCGCCGTTGAGCGCGACCCGGTGCTGGGGGTCGTGGCGGTCGGCGTGGTTCGGGTGGGTGGCGTGGGCCATGTCGGCCGACAGGCACGCCGAGCGGGCGAGCGACCGGTGGAACGCCTCGCGGTCGCCGCCCCGGGCCAGCACCGAGCGCTCGAGGACGGTGGGCAGCATCGACGACGCCGCACCCCGGTCGGAGGTCGAGCCGACCTCCTCGTGGTCGAAGAGGCAGACGACCGGGACCTGGCCCTCGGTCGCGGTCGGCGCCACCTCGGTCAGGGCTTCGACCGCCGCCCAGCACGAGGCCAGGTTGTCCAGCCGCGACGACCCGATCAGCTCGTGGTCCCGGCCGACCAGCGAGCCCGGGGTGAGGTCGTGGAGCATGAGGTCCCACCCCAGGACGTCCTCGGGGTCGACGCCCAGCTCCTCGGCGACGAAGCCGACCAGGCCCGCGCCCGACCCGGGCGGCGCGTCGTCCGGTGGCTCGACGCCCCAGATGGGTGTCAGGTGGGTCTGGGGGTCGACCTTCAGCCCGGCGGTGTTGACGTCCCGGTCGAGGTGGATGGCGAGCTGCGGGATGGTGCACACCGCCCGGTCGACCCGCAGCAGCCGGACCATGGCGCCGCTGCCGTTGCGGCGGACCGCCACCCGCCCCGACAGCCCCAGGTCGCGGTCGAGCCAGCTGGCCAGCAGGACGCCGCCGTAGACCTCGACCCCCAGCTGGCGCACGCCCGCCCGCACGAGGTCGGGCTGGGGCTTGATGCGCAGGTTCGGGCTGTCGGTGTGGGCGCCGACGATGCGGAACCCGTCGTGGGGCTGGTGCCCCGACCCCGTCACCCAGGCGATGAGCGTCCCGCCCCGGACGACGAACCATCGGCCCGGCTCGCCCGGCCACGACGCGTCCTCGGCCAGCCGGGTGAACCCCGCCTCGCTGAGCAGGGCGGCGGCGGTGGCGCAGGCGTGGTACGGCGACGGGGACGCGTCGCAGAACGCCAGGAGCCGGCGGGCGGCGTCGAGGTCGATGGGGCGCGCGGTCACGGCCGCACGACTCTAGTGGCCACCTCCCGGGAGGCGACCAGCCCGATCGGGCCGACTTGGCGCCGGGCGGCGCCGCACCGCAGGATTCCCCCGTGGCAGGGCCCCGCGTCGACCTCGTGATCGTCCACCGGGACAGGCCCGACGCGGTGCTGCGGACCGTCGATCGGTTCCTGGCCCAGAGCCTGGTGCCCCGCGTCCTCGTGGTCGACAACGGCTCGCCGGCGACGACGGTCGACCGGCTGCGGGCCGACCTGCCGGCCGGGGTCGAGCTCGTCGAGGCCGGCGCGAACACGGGGTTCGGGCCGGCGGCCAACATCGGCTTCCGCTGGTTCCTCGCCCACGATCCGGCCCCGTGGCTGGCGGTGTGCCCCCACGACGCCCACCCGCTGCCCGGGTGCCTCGAGCGGCTCGTGGCGGTGGCCGGGGCCCAGGAGCGGGCCGGGCTGGCGTCGGCCGACGTCGGTGACGCCCGCACGCCGATCATCGACCGGTACTTCGGCGCCATCCCCGCGCCGGCCACGGTGACCGACGGCTGGGAGCCCGCCGGCTACCCGCACGGCACGCTCATGCTCGCCCGGCGCGAGTGCCTGCAGTCGGTGGGCCTGTTCGACGAGCGCTACTTCGCCTACTGCGAGGAGGCCGAGCTCGCCATCCGGGCGAAGCGGGCCGGCTGGCAGGTCGGGGTCGTGCGCGGCGCCGAGGTGCGCAACACCGACGTCGGCTCCCGGGCGGACGTCGTCGACTACCTGCAGCTGCGCAACACGCTGCTCATGGTGCGCGAGCACTCGGGCCGGTACCACGCCACCATCCGCCTCCTCATCGCCGTGTGGGACCTGCTCGCCGGGCTGGTCTCCCCCCGGCGGCGGGGGCCGTACTGGGCGCCTCGTGCCCGGGTCCTCGCCATCGCCCACCACCTGCGCCGGCGCTACGGCCCGCCGCCGGCGGCGCTGTTCGGCGAGCCGGGCACCCGCCCCTCCTCGGCCGCGGCCACCTCCGGCCGCACCCGCACCAGGTAGAAGGCCGACACCGCGAGGCCCACGACGAGGGCCATCGCCCCGAACAGGATCGCCGCGATCCAGACGACCCGGCGGCGCCCCGCCAGCGCCCACGCCCACTCCGGGCGGTGGGCGGCGTCGAGCAGCGCCCACGCGGTGAGGGCGAGGGGGAGGGCGGCCAGCAGCACCACCAGGGACGTCACGGCGGCCTCGGTCGACACGATGGTCGCAGCCTACGGCCCGCCCGCCGTGCGGGGCGGATCGGAGGTGGCGTCCGGGGCGGACGGCGCGGGTGGGCGACCTGCCCGCCGGCCGGCGGCGGGTGATCCGCCGGGGCGCGGCGGGCGGCTCAGGACCGCTCGCCGTCCGGCCGGGCCTGCACCCGGCGCAGCCGGTTCCGGGCGTCCTCGAACCCCGGCAGCGGCGGCTGCAGCGTCAGCCCCGACTCGGTGACCCGGTCGCCGACGAGCTGCTCGACCTCGGCCCAGTCCCGGGCCCTCGGCCCCTCGACGTCCCGGTTGTACGGCTGGTCGAAGACGATGACGTGGCCGCCCGTCGAGCGCAGGGCGGCCACGTTGTGCGGCGCGTCCTCCACGTAGCAGTCGGCCTCGACCTGGGGCTTGGCCCCGAGGAAGCACAGGTCGCGGTAGGGGATGCCCGACGCGTCGAGCCAGGCCACCGTGTCGGCCACCGCGGTGGCGTGGCCCCAGTTCACGTACAGGCGGTGGGTGATGATGCGGATCCACACCCCGGCGTCGGACAGCCGCCACAGGGCCTCGGCGGCGCCCGGCATGACCGGCATGGTCCGGAAGATGCGGTGCTCCAGCACCGCGGCCCGGTGGTGCCGCTCGAACTCCTCGGGGGTCAGGCCCCACTCCCGGAAGTCCCAGGAGCGCTCGAGCGGCAGCGACTCGGGGTCGACGCCGGTGCGCTCGGCCACGACGGTGCGCAGCGCCGCGGTGTAGTCACCGACCACACCGTCGAGGTCGACGCCGAGGATGAAGCCCTTCACGGTGCCGGACGGATCAGTCGGCATCGGTGCGTCGAGCCTGCCACACCCGGTCGACGATCACGTCGGCGAGCAGGAGCAGGACGGCCAGCCACCCGGCGGGGTGGGCGCGACGCATCTCGATGGGCCACTCGAAGCTCGGCTCGGGGCCGTGGCGGGCCTGGATGTAGAGGACGTAGGCCGCGGCCAGGCCCAGGGCGAGGGGGCTGGCCAGCAGCAGGTAGCGGCGGAAGGTCTCGTGCCGGCACCCGACCCCGGCGGCGACGCCGACGACGAGGCCGACGAGCGGCCCGGCCAGCACGTGGCCCAGGAGCCCGACGCCGACGCCGGTCAGCACCGCCTGCCGCAGCGTCGGCAGCGCCCCGTCGTAGTGGAAGGCCAGCACCCGGGAGTAGGGCTCGGCCTGCGCCGAGGGGGCGTGCACCAGCGGCCGGGGCCGCCGGATGAGCAGGAGCAGGCACAGGACCGCCGAGGCTGCGGACACGGCGAGGGCGAGGTCCACCCGCTGCTGCGGCGTGAACCGCAGGTCGACCTCGAAGGACGCCGCGGCGGGGGTGATGCGCCACCCGTTGGCGAACCCGTCGACCAGCTCCGGCTCGCCCAGATCGTCGCCGTCCCGGATCGAGGCCGACCACCCCGGGTTGTGGCTCTGGCCGAGCACCAGCCAGAACGGTTCGTCGGGCGTCGCCCCGTTGACCCGGACGGTGAGCCGGTCGTGGTCTTGGTCGACGACCTCGACCGTCGGGCCGGCCGTGGCCCGCCCGACCTCGGCGCCCGGGTCGCCGCCGGCGGCGACGGCCTCGGCGACCAGCGTGCCGGCCCCCGGTGCCGAGGCCTCGCCGCCGGCAGCCGAGCGCAGCACGAGCTGGTCGACGTCGAGGCCGGTCTCCTCGCCGGCGGTCGTCTCGATCTCGTGGTCACCGCCCGACAGGTGGACCGGCGCCTCGTCGCAGGCGGTGAGGGGCAGCGGGTCCCCGGCCAGGGCGTCGGCGGTGGGGCCGGTGACGCGGACGGGTACGGGCTCGCCGTCGACGGCCACGAGGTCGGTGCGACAGCCGGTGTCGATCACCTCGGGCAGCGGCGGGACGGGCTCGGCCGGCAGGCCGATCTCGGCGATGGCGACCGGCTGGGCCACCTCCCGGTCGCTCACCCAGTCGTTGGTCAGGACCTCCCGCACGGCGGTGACCCGCAGCCGCACCCGAGACCCCGTGACCTCCTCGGGCAGGCCCAGCTCGACCTCGGCCGTGGCGCCCTGGCGGTCGCCGTCCTCGACCGCCGGGACCGGCACCCGGCCGACGACCTCGCCGTCGACCCACACCTCCAGCTCGGTGGGCACCGAGTGGTAGCCGTCGGCCACCAGCGTCACCGGCAGGCTGTCGACGGTCACGGGCTCGGTCAGGACGACCTCGACCCACTGCCCGACGGGCTCGGCCCGCACCGTCGTCCAGGCGGTCGTCGGGTCGCCGTCGAAGGCGGCCGCGGCCGTCTGCACGTCACCGGTGAGGCGGGCGCTCGACCGGGCCCAGGTCACCGACCCGTCGTGGGGGCGTCCGAGGATCTCGTCGATGACGGCCGCGTTGTCCCGGCGGTAGAGGCGGGCCTCGCCCTCGAGCCGGAAGCTGCGCTCGGTCGGCAGCGACACCAGGCGGGTGATCCGCTCCTCCTCGTCGAGTCGGGTGACGTCCGCCGGGTCGTGTCGCTGCCGGGTGACGAGCACGGTGAGCGGGTTGGCGCGCGACGCCGGGCCGGCGGCGTCGAGCAGGTCGGTGGGCAGCGCGATCGTCTCGACCTGCCGGGGCGGGTCGTCCCCGATGGCGATCTCGGCGAACCCGACGCTGCTCAGCCCGGCGTAGCGGGGGCGCTCGCCGGCGCTGTCGGCCAGGATCTCGATCGAGAGGGTCTCGAAGGTGCGCTCGGGGAACCGGACGGTCTGCCCGGGCACGTCGCGCGACTCCTGGCCCAGCTCGACGTCGAGCGGGTCGCCCCCGTCGAACCGCAGCCGGACCTCGGTGATGAACCGGTTGCGGGTACCGGTCGTCGCCTGCGTGAGCGTGACCCGGTCGGTCGTGACCGGCTCGGTGAGCGTCAGCTCGATGCGCTCGCCACGGGCGTCGGCGAAGGCGGCGGTGCGCCAGGCGGTCTCGGGGTCGCCGTCGACCGCCAGCGACGGGCGCTCCTCGGAGGTGAAGGTGATCGTGTTGCCGTAGCTGGTCGCGTCGGCCACGACGTCGCCCCGCTGCGCGGCGACGGTCCGGGTCGTGTCGTCGGCGTCGGGGAAGACCGGCAGGCGGTTGTCGCTGTAGTCCTCGCGCAGCGGGTCCTGGCCGGCGCGCTCGGTGTAGCCGCGGGTGTGTCGCACGGTCGTCCACCGCTCGCCCCGGCGGCGGTTCGAGTCGGTCACCAGCAGGACCGCGCCGTCGTCGAGCGCCGCCCGGATCTCGTCCTCGTCCATCGACGCCGAGTACCGGATGAGCTCGGTGCCGTCGATCAGGCCCGCGCCCGCGGCCTCGACGAGGCCGGCGCCGTCGCCGGCGACGAGCAGCGGGTGCTGGTCCGGGTGGGTGCTGACGATCCCCACCGGGTCCTCGACGGGGAACACGGCCAGCTCGGGCGGGTGGGGGAGGTCGGGGTCGGTCTGCAGCAGCAGCTCGTCCTCGAGCTGGACGTCCTCGATCGTCTCGTTCGGCAGGCCGGGGCCGAAGGTCGCCGGCTCGCCCAGCCCGGCCGCCGCGGTGACCAGCGCCCAGAAGTTCCGGGGTCGGGGCGTGTTGTAGCGCTCGTACTGCAGGTCGCTCTGGACGAGGACGTCGCCCGCCCGCATGAGCCGCGCGATCGGGGCGAAGCTGTCGGGGTCGGCCGTCCGCTCCTGCAGGCGCAGGTCGAACGCGTTGAGCAGGTTCGCCGAGGGCGGTGACCCGTAGGGGATCAGCTCGCGCTGGACCGACGGACGGTCGACGAGGCCGGGCAGGATCGGGTCGACCGTGTTGCCCCACCGGTAGCTGGCGAAGTCGGTACCGGGCACGACGAGGATGCGGGTGCCGTGGTCGCCGGCGTCGAGGTGGGCGGCCGCCTCCCGCCAGTAGTCGGGGATCTCCTCGGGGCGCCGCAGGTTCTCGGGCACGAAGCGCCCGAGCCACAGCGGCGGCAGCGCGGCGACGGCGAGGGCGGGGATGCCGACGGCGAGCGGCAGCGCCGTGCGGGGCCAGCGCCGGGCCACGCTCGTGACGCCGGCGCCGAGCAGCACGGCCAGGCCGAGCACGACGAGGGGCACGGCCCGGGGCAGGCTGCGCATCGACAGGCCGACGTCGGAGAGGAGGAACGCCTTGAGGAGCCGGGGCCAGGGCGACCCGTCCTCCCAGGGGTAGGCGCCGACGGCGAGCGCCACGCCCACCGCGACGAGCACGACGAAGTAGGCCCGGTGGCGCCACCGGGCGACCACCCCGCCGGCCAGGCCGAGGAAGGGGATGAGGTAGGTGACGGCGATGAGCGGCAGGACCTGCGTGTAGTCGACGCTCGGCTCGATCCACGGGCCGAGGCGGTCGGTGCCGTAGAAGAACCAGTAGCCGAGCCCCCGCAGGACCTCGTGGCTGACCGAGACCTTCGCCACGGTCTCCGCCGTCTCGGTGTAGCGGAGGATCTCGATGCCGTTGGTGCCCTGGACGGACAGGCCGGCGATCCACCAGGCCGACACCGGCACCGTCAGCACCCCGATGCGCAGCGCGGCGGCGATCGCGGTGCGCAGCGGGATCTCGCGGGCGACCCACACGGCGTGCGCCAGCCAGAGCACCGGCGCCACACCGACCAGGAGCAGGGCGGTGGCGTTGACGCTGCCGCAGGTGGCGACCACGAGCGCGAACGCCGCCGGGTAGCGCCACCCCCGGGTGCGGGCCGTCCGCACGGTGAGCGCCACCAGCCAGGGCAGCGCGACGTACGGCAGCAGGATCGCCGAGAGCCGGGCGACGAGCGTGAGCAGGTACGGCGTCAGCGCGTAGACGAAGGTCGCGGCGGGCACGCCCGGTCCGCTCCAGCCGAGCGTGCGGACCAGGTACACGACGCCGGCCCCGGCGCCGAAGATGATCGTGCCCCACCAGATGCGCTGGGCCGCCCAGTCCGGGACGCCGAGCTGGTCGAACACCCAGTAGAACGGCCCCATCGGCCACAGGTAGCCGATGTTCTGGTGGGTGACGGTGCCGAACCCGATCGTGGGGTCCCACATGGACCAGGCCCGGCTCAGCAGCTTCGCCGGGTCGAGGTAGAGGTAGGTCTTGGTGTCGGCGCTCACCCACCCCCGCTGGGTGAGCAGCAGCGGCACGTAGGCGACGAGCGCGAGGGCCCCCAGCAGGCGGACGGTCGGGCTGCGCCCGAGGGCGAGCCGGCGCCGCCGGTCGCTCGCCGGCCGGGCGGTCGCGCGGGGGCGCGCCGCGGACGCGACCGCCAGCGCGGGTCGCCAGCGGGCCGCGAGCTGGCCCGAGCGGGCGCGTCGTGGGGTCATCGCCGGGCGCGGCGCCGGGACACCTCGTCCGCGACCACCCGCATGAGCTGCGTGGCGGTGTTGCTCCAGGTGAGCTGGCCGGCCCACTCCAGCGCGCCCCGGCTGAGGCGGGACCGCAGGTCGGGGTCGCCGAGCACCCGGGCCATGGCGTCGCCGAGGCTGACCGGGTCGCCGTCGGCCAGCAGGCCGGACTCGCCGTCGCGCACGGCGTCGGCGTGCCCGGCGATGCGGGTGGCGACCGCCGGGGTGCCGCAGGCGGCGGCCTCGGTGAGCGTCATGCCCCAGCCCTCGCGGGCCGACGCCGAGGCCACGATCCACGCCTGCCGATAGAGGTCGACGAGCTCGCTGTCGCTCAGCCGGCCCCGGAGGGTGACCCAGTCGCCGGCGTCCAGCTCGTCGACGACCGACTCGATCAGCGGCCGCTCGTAGCCCTCGCCCACGATGTGCAGCTGCAGCCCCGGCACCTGGCGGCGGGCGTGGTGGGCGGCCCGCACGAGCAGGTCGTAGCGCTTGACCGGGGCCAGGCGCCCGCAGGCCACGACGAGGGGCTCGGGGGCGCGCTCGCCGCCGGGGGAGAAGCGGGGGTCGATGCCGGGGTGGACGACGAAGACGCGGTCCTCCCGGAAGCCCAGCTCCTCGACGAGCTCGCGCTTGGACGAGTGGGAGAGCGTGGCGATCGCCGAGGTCCGGTAGAGCGGCGGGGCGATCCGGCGCTCGAAGAAGGCGCCGATGCGGCCCAGCGTGCCGCCGAGGACCATGTTCCACATCTCGGCGTGCACGTGGTGGAGCAGGATCACCCGGGGACCGCGGTTCCAGACCGGGCTGAGGAACGGCATGCCGTTCCAGATCTCGACGAG
>DATGPY010000194.1:0-4945 GCA_035304465.1 Acidimicrobiales bacterium
ACCTGGGCATCACCGTCGACCCGGAGCGCAACGCCGCGCCCGTCGGCGGCGCCCGGGTCATCTCCCCCGACGGCGCAGCGGTGACGGTCATGGTCGTGCCCACCGACGAGGAGCTGGCCATCGCCCGCCAGGCGATCGCCGCCCTCTGACGCGAGACCCTGGTAGCCGGGCCGGCGGCGGGGTAGCCGGGGAGCATGACCTTCGAGACGGTGAACCCGGCCACAGGCGAGGTGGTCCGCACCTACGAGGCCCACACCCCCGAGGAGGTGGACGCCGCCGTCGGCCGGGCCGCCGAGGCCTTCGCCCGCTACCGCACGACGGAGCTGGGCGAGCGGGCCGGGTGGTGCCGCCGGGGGGCCGACGTGCTCGAGCGCGACCGCGAGGAGATCGCCCGGCTCATGACCACCGAGATGGGCAAGACGGTGGCGGCCGCGGCCGCCGAGGTCGACAAGTGCGCCCGGGCCTTCCGCTTCTACGCCGACCACGCGCCGACGTTCCTGGCCGACGAGGAGGCCGACGCCGCCGCGGTCGGTGCCACCCGGGCGACGGTCCGCTACCAGCCGCTGGGACCGGTCCTGGCGGTCATGCCCTGGAACTTCCCCCTGTGGCAGGTCGTGCGGTTCGCGGCGCCGGCGCTCATGGCGGGCAACACCGCGCTGTTGAAGCACGCGTCGAACGTCCCCGGCACCGCCCTGCGCATCGAGCAGGTCGTCCGGGAGGCCGGTTTCCCCGACGACGTCTTCCAGACGCTGCTGATCGAGTCGTCGCGGGTCGAACCGGTGCTACGGGACCCGCGGGTGCGGGCGGCGACGCTGACCGGCAGCGAGGCCGCCGGCCGGGCGGTCGCCGCGGTCGCCGGCGACGAGATCAAGCCGACCGTCCTGGAGCTGGGCGGCAGCGACCCGTTCGTCGTGACGCCGTCGGCCGACATCGCCGCCGCGGCCCGGGTCGCCGCCGTCGCCCGGTGCCAGAACAACGGCCAGAGCTGCATCGCGGCCAAACGGTTCATCGTGCTCGACCCGGTGGCCGACGAGTTCGAGGGCCGGTTCGTCGAGGAGATGGCCAGCCTGCGGGTCGGCGACCCCACGGACCCCGGCACCGACGTCGGCCCCCTCGCCACCGCCCAGGGGCGGGACGACGTCGAGGAGCTGGTCGCCGACGCCGTCGCCGAGGGCGCGACCGTCCTCTGCGGCGGCGAGCGGCCCGACGGCCCGGGCTGGTACTACCCGCCGACGGTGGTCACCGGGGTGACCAGCGCGATGCGGATGTTCCACGAGGAGGTGTTCGGGCCGGTGGCAGCCCTGCACCGGGTACCGGACGTCGACGCCGCGATCGAGCTCGCCAACGCCACCGCCTTCGGCCTGGGCTCGAACGTGTGGACCCGCGACCCTGCCGAGCAGGAGCGGTTCGTCCGCGACCTCGAGGCCGGCACGGTGACGGTCAACGGCATGACGACCTCCTACCCCGAGCTCCCGTTCGGCGGCGTCAAGCGCTCGGGCTACGGGCGCGAGCTGGCCGCCCACGGCATCCGGGCGTTCTGCAACGTCAAGACGGTGTGGGTGGCCGCCGGCGACGGCGCCGGCGACGCGACGACGGCGACCAGCGAGTAGCCGACCGCCGTCGCGACGTCGCCGGCCGACCGGCGCACGTGCGCCCGCCGCCCCACCGGTCGGGCGTTTCGCACCCTCTGCGCGGGGAAGTACGCCGCCCGGACCCGACCGCGCACCACCGAGGGACGACCATGGCTGTACCTGCAGGACCCCCGCCCGACGATCCCGGCGCGACCGCGCCGACCCCGAGCACCGATCGCGGCGGCGCACCGCCCGCGGGCGACACCGGGGTACCGGAGGTGTCGGAGGCCGCAGCCGAGCAGGGCCTCGCAGCACCCGACGCGCTCGTCGAGGCCGTCCGGAGCATCGAGACCAACGAGGCCCTCGACGCCCCGGCGGCGACGCTCGAGACCATCGCCACCAAGGTGGCCCCGGAGGGCCCCGTTCACGACGCCCTCCTCGGCACCTGGCTCGGCCACGCGCTGCACCCCCTGATGACCGACCTGCCGATCGGCATGTGGACGAGCGCGACCCTGCTCGACCTCGTCGGCGGTCGCCGGTCGCGCCCCGCGGCCAAGCGGCTGGTCGGCGCGGGCATCATCACCGCCCTGCCGACCGCGGCGACCGGCCTGGGCGAGTGGCTGCACGTCGACCGGGCCTCGCGCCGGGTGGGCGTGGTCCACGCCGGCTCGAACACCGTCGGGCTCGCGCTCTACGTGCTGTCGTACATGGCCCGGCGCAAGGGCCACCACCTGCGTGGCGCGGCCCTGGCGCTGCTCGGCGGCGCGGCCGCGACCGCCGGTGGCTACCTGGGCGGTCACCTGGCCATCGCCCGCAAGGACGGCACCCGGGACGACCGCTTCGCCGAGCCGGCCGGCTGACCGCGCCGGCGACCCGCCGACCCGGCCCCACCGCACCCGCCCGGGCGGCCGGTGCGGGCACCTCCCGCGCGCCGACCCCGGCGGCCCACTCCTCCATCAGCGCGGTCGCCGCCGCGGCGTCCGCCCAATACCACACCGGCGACCCAAGGTCGCGGATCCTCACGTATACGGATCGGCAGCGACGGGGACACGTGCACCATGCCCCGCGCGATCTGGACCGGCGCCCTCAGCTTCGGGCTCGTGAACGTGCCGGTGAAGCTCTACTCCGCCGTCGAGGAGAAGGGCGTCCGGTTCCACCAGCTGCAGCGGGACACCGGGAAGCGGGTCCGCAACAAGCGGGTCGTCGAGGGCACCGACCGCGAGGTCGACCACGAGGACCTCGTCAAGGGCTACGAGATCGACGACGGCTCCCACGTCGTGCTCACCCCCGAGGAGCTCGAGGCGGTGGAGCCCGACCGCTCCCGCACCATCGAGCTGGAGGACTTCGTCGACCTCGACGACGTCGACCCCGTCTACTACGACCGCACCTACTACCTCGTGCCGGCGAACGAGGAGGCCGCCAAGCCCTACGCGCTGATGCACGCAGCCATGCGGTCGGCCAACCGGGCCGGCATCGCGAGGTTCGTCATGCGCGACAAGCAGTACCTCGCGGCGGTCCGGCCGATGGACACGGTCCTGGCCGTCCAGACCATGCACTTCGCCGACGAGGTGCGCGACCCGGCGGACATCGACGAGGTCGGTGCGCTGGAGGAGGTCGACCAGCCGTCGGCCCGCGAGCGCGAGATGGCCGAGCAGCTCGTCGACATGCTCGCCGCCGACTGGGAGCCCGACCGCTACCGGGACACCTACCGGGAGCGGGTCCTCGAGCTGGTCGAGGCCAAGGCCGCCGGTGAGGAGATCGTCACCGAGGAGCCGGCGGAGCGCCCCGCCGTCGTCGACCTGATGGCCGCGCTCGAGGCCAGCCTCGAGGAGGGCCGGGGCGGCCGCCGCGGACGGGGCGGACGGCGCCGCGGGCGGGCGTCCGGGTCCGGCGACGACACCGGCGCGCCGTCGCGCGACGAGCTGTACGAGGAGGCCCAGCGGCGCGGCATCGAGGGCCGTTCGAAGATGTCGAAGGACGAGCTCGCCGAGGCGCTCGAGGAGGTGTCGTAGCAGTGCTCACCGTGCGCGACCGAGCACCGCCCGCGCGGTCCGACCCGTACCCGTGCGCGCCGCGACACTGCCTGTGGCGGTGGTCCCCGGATGGTGGTATAGCTAGGGCTGGCTCGATAGAGTTGCGTCCGGGTCTGCGTCGCAATCCCTCCCCCGGCAGGCGACGCAGACCCGGCGCACGTTCCACAGCCAGCGGACGTTCGTGCGGGCGCTTGGCCTCGCGCGCCCGACCGGTGCCCACCACCGCTTCTCCCCAGACAACCGAAGCTTCTCCCCGACCTTCACCTCTCCCCCGGTGAGGCAACCCATGGCACAGTTCGACTTGCTCGTCCGGGTGGCCGAACGCCGGCACCATCCGCGCCGTGCCCCCCGGAGCCGCATGTCCCCGATCCGCCCCCTCCTCGCCCGCCGCCCCGGCGGCAGCCCGACCGGACGAGCAGCCCACCGACCCCCGTCACGCGCCGCGGACGCCGACGGCGCGGCGCCGGTCCGGCAGAACGGCGCCGCCGGGACGGTCGACGCCCGCGGGGCCACCGAGACCGTCGAGGCCGGCGTCTCGAGCGGTGCCGGCACGGTCGCCGAGGTCGGCACGCCCGAGCCGGCTCCCCGGCGCCGGGCGCTCTCCCCGCTCAACCCGCCCCTCGTGGCCCTGGCCACCACGGTGCTGTTCCTGCTCGGGCTGCTCGCCTACGTCGTGATGAGCTCGGACGCGAGTGCGCCACCCGCCGACGACCGTCCGCAGCTCACCGAGGTGGCGCCCATCGCCCTCCACGGCGACTGAGCGGGCGCCGGCCGCCCCGAGGGCTCAGCCGCCCCGGCGGCGCCGGCGGCGCTCCAGCAGCCCCCGCACGTACTTGGCCTGGCCCGCGTGCTGGATGTCGTCGTCGGCGATGCTGACGAGGCGCACGCCCAGGGTCACCGGTGGATCCCACCGCCGGTCGACGATGCGGTCGAGGTCGGCGGGCCGCAGCCGCCGCAGGACGTCGTCGGTGCGGGCGGCGACCGCCGTGTAGTAGTCGACCAGCACCTCGGGCCCCTCGGGCCGGACGGCCGCGACCTCGTCGGGTCCGTGCCCGAAGCCGGTGTCGTCCGGGTCGGGGCCGAGGCCGAAGCGGCGGGCCCAGTCCCCCGACTGCCAGATCTGCGGCTCGTCGATCAGCTCGGCCACGTGGTGGTCCTGCACCCGGGTCAGGTGCCAGACGGTCCAGCCGATCGGGTTGCAACCGGGCTCGGGGACCGTCGTCAGCTCCTCCGCGGTGAGGCCGTCGACGGCCTGGTGGACGTGCTCGCGGATGCGGCCGTACAGCTCGAGCAGCAGGTCGTGGATCTCCATGGCGCCTCCCGGCGGTCGGCGGTGCCCGC
>DATGPY010000195.1:0-14879 GCA_035304465.1 Acidimicrobiales bacterium
CGACGAGCTGGCGCAGGGTCTGGGCGGCGTAGAACGTGCCGGCGGCATCCGCGCCGGCGAGGGCGATCGTGCCGGTCCCGTCGGACCGCCCGTACGCGGCGAGGGCGTAGCCCTCGGCCGGCAGGTCGGCGGGCACCTCCAGCCGGGCGTCGGCCAGCGCCTCGGCGAGCGGCTCGTCGTCGACGCCGCCGACGAGCACGGTGAGCGCCGGCCGGGCGTCGGCCTCGGCGTCGTCGCCGGCCGCCTCGGTGTCCTGGACGGCGACGTCGGTCGCGCCGGCGGCCGTCAGCGCCTCGGTGACGGCGGCGAGGGTGGCGTCGTCGACGCCGGGGGAGGGGCGCACCGCGACCTGCGCGGGCACGGGGACGTCCGGGCCGAGCCAGCGCATGGTGCGGGGCGTCGGGGTGACGACCGGCAGCGGGTCGTCGCGGTCGGCGAGGTCGGCCTCGGTGTCGTCGGCGGTCACGGCGTCCTCCGGGGCGTCCTCGGGCGCGGCGGCGTCGCCGCCCGAGCAGGCGGCCGCGAGGCAGGCGACCGCGGCCACGAGCGCGGCGAGCCGGCGGGCGGGGCGACGCGGGCGGTCGGGGCGGGGCGGCGTCATGGCTCGGGCGAACCTACGACGTCCGCCCCGCCCCGCGTGAACCCGGCCGGTCGGGCCCGGCACCGGCCGGATCGCGCTCAGGCGGCCGTGCCCCCGGGCGGCCCGGCGGCGCCGGCCTGGCGGGCGTGGCGGTCGAGGGCCCAGGACGTCGCCTCGCCGGCGAGGGCGGGGTGGAAGCGCCAGCGCAGCAGCTGGCGCTCGGTGCCGGCGCGGTCCTCGCCCAGCTCGACGAGCGACAGGGCGAGCTGCCGGGCCCGCTCCCGCATGTCGTCGGTGAGCACGGCCGGCGGGCGGTCGACCCAGCGCTCGTGCGCGGTCCGGAGCGAGTCGGGCAGCCGGGCGATCTGGCGGCGGGTGAGGGGCGGCAGCTTGCGGCGCACCTCGAGCTCGGCCGGCCCGAGGAAGCGGGCGGCGCCGAACTGGCAGCAGCGGGCGAGGGTGCGGGTGAACGCGCCGTTGGGCCCGAGGCGGCGCCCGAGGCCGAGGGAACGGGCGCACTCGTCGAGGTCGAGGTCGTAGCCCTCGGGCTCGACGTCGAGGCGGTCGACGAGCAGGCGCAGCAGCCAGGTGGCGCTGGGCCCGAGGATGCCGAGCCAGAACCGCTCGACGTAGACGGTGCGGGGGTCGTGGCCGACCCGGTCGATGACCGGGTCGGCCCAGGGCGTGACGCGGAGGGTCTCGATGTCGGTGGGGATGTCGCGGGCGTGCATGGACGGCGTCTCCCAGCGGGCGGTGGCGAGTGCGACGGGGAAGTCTTTCGTGACGTTTCAGTGTTTTCCATGTACGCGCTAGCCTGTCAAGCGTGGACCGGGACACCGAGGCCGCGCCGACCCCCGCCACCGAGGACGAGCTCGTCGCCCGGGCGCGCGCCTGGGTCGACGAGTCCGAGCGCATCGTCGTGCTCACCGGGGCGGGCATCAGCACCGACAGCGGCATCCCCGACTTCCGCGGCCCCAAGGGCGTGTGGACCCGCGACCCCGAGGCGGAGAAGCGGGCCACGCTGCAGCACTACATGTCCGACCCCGAGCTGCGGCGTCGCGCCTGGCTCGACCGTCTCGACCACGCCGCCTGGCGGGCGGAGCCCAACCGTGGGCACCTGGCGCTGGTCGAGCTGGAGCGCCGGGGCAAGCTCGACACGCTCGTCACCCAGAACGTCGACGGCCTGCACCTCGACGCCGGCCACGACCCCGAGCGGGTCGTCGAGGTCCACGGCACGCTGCGCGAGGTGGTCTGCATGTCCTGCGGCGAGCGCCGGCCCATGCAGCACGCGCTCGACCGGGTGCGGGCCGGGGAGGCCGACCCGCCCTGCCTCACCTGCGGCGGCATCCTCAAGTCGGCGACGATCAGCTTCGGCCAGAACCTCGACCCCGACGACCTCGACCGGGCGTCCGCCGCCGCCCGCCGGGCCGACCTCCTGCTCGCCGTCGGCTCGACGCTGTCGGTGTTCCCCGTGGCCGAGGTCGTGCCGATCGCCCGGATGTCCGGCGCCCGCATCGTGATCGTCAACGGCGGGGAGACGGCCATGGACCACCTCGCCGACCTCGTCCTGCGCGGATCGATCAGCGACCTGCTCCCCCGGATCGTCGGCCGCTGAGCCGGCGGCCGCGCCGGCGCGCCGAGGGCGTTCGCGGCATCCACCGCGATCGTCCCGCCCCTGGTCGGCGGCGTCCTTCGTGCCCGCGGTCACGCGATGTGAGTAGCGTGTCGCCCAATGGCTGCGCTGCTGGAGGCTGCGAGGCGCCGCAATCCCCTTCCCACCGGCACCGCCGCGGTCGCGCTGGGGTTGATCGTCGCCGGGCTGTCGGCGTACGGGTTCCTCTTCGTCGCCGACAAGGCGCTGAGCGACAGCGCCTACTCGCCGTTGGGGGTCTTGTGGAGCCTCGTGTTCCTCGCCGGGCCGGGGCTGTTCCTCCCGCTGGAGCAGGAGATCAGCCGGGCTCTCGCCGCCCGCCGGGCCCGCGGGGAGGGCGGGTTGCCGGTCGTGCGGCGCGCCGCCACCATCGGCGTCGGCCTGGGCCTGGCCGTCCTCGTGGCGCTCATCGCCAGCGCCCGCTGGACGACCGACCACCTGTTCCACGGCCACTACCTGATGGTCGTCGGCCTCGCCCTCGGCCTCGCCGGGGCGCTGGCCGGGCACGTCACCCGCGGCTGCCTCTCCGGCACCGGCCACTTCAAGGGCTACAGCGTCTACCTGGGCGCCGACGGGTTCATCCGGGTGCTCGGCGCCGTGCTCTGCCTGGTCGTGGGCGTGAGCACCCCCGGGCCGTTCGGCCTCGCCGTCGGGATCGCCGGCCTGCTGGCCGTGCCGGTCGCGCTCGCCGTCCAGCGCCCCGATCTGGAGGAGGGGCCCGAGGCCGCCTTCGCCGAGGTCAGCAGCGCCCTCGGCCTGCTGCTCAGCGCCTCGATCTGCGCCTTCGCCATCATGAACATCGGCCCGGTGCTCGTCGGCCTGCTGGCCGACGCCTCCCAAGAGGACGCGGCGGGACGGTTCGTCAACGGCGTCGTCATCGCCCGCATCCCGTTGTTCCTGTTCCAGGCGGTGCAGGCGTCGCTGCTGCCCAAGCTCTCCGCGCTGGCCCACGCCGGCCACCTGGGCGACTTCCGCTCGGGCCTCCGCCGGCTGCTCGTGACGGTCGCGGGCCTCGCCGCGCTGGGCACGGCCGGCGGGGCGCTGATCGGCCCGTTCGTGGTCGACGTCATGTTCCCCGGCGCCGACCTGGGCACCCGCACGATGGGGCTGCTGGCCGCCGGCGCCGGTCTCTACATGCTGGCGCTCGCCTGTGCCCAGGCCGTCATCGCCCTCGGCGGCCACGCCGACCAGGCGCTCGGGTGGCTGCTCGGCCTGGCGTCCCTGCTGGTCACCGTGGCCGTCGCCTCCGACGACCTGTTCCTGCGAGTCGAGATCGCCCTGCTGGTGGGCAGCGCGGTCGCCTTCGGGGCCATGGCCGCGCTGCTGGTGCGGCGGCTGGCCGGCGCCGGCCCGCTGCAGGTCGACGAGGGCGACCTCATCGAGGCGATGCACGAGGTGCCGCTCGAGCCCTGAGCGGGGGCGGGGCCGGGCGCCGGGGCGGAGGCGGGAACACCCGCCCTGGTCCGATTGTTGAGCAGGTCGCTAGGCTTTTCCGTCGCACCACCGCGCGCACCGCACGACCGTCCAGAGAGGCTGCTTCGATGCCGAGCTTCCGCGAGCTGCTCGCCGCCACCAAGTCCCAGATCCGCGAGGTCGACACCGCCGAGGCCGACGAGATGCGCCGCCAGCCGGGCGCCGTCGTCCTCGACGTGCGAGAGCCGGCCGAGTACGAGCAGGGGGCCATCCCGGGAGCGCTGCACATCCCCCGGGGCACGCTGGAGAGCTCGATCGAGTCCCGGGTCCCCGACCGTGACACCCCGCTGATCGTGCACTGCGCCAGCGGCGTGCGCTCAGCGTTCGCCGCCAAGACGCTCGAGGAGCTCGGCTACACGAACGTCGTGTCGGTGGCCGGCGGGTTCAACAAGTGGAAGGACGAGGGGCGCGAGTGGACGACGCCCCGCAGCCTCACCGCCGAGCAGCAGAACCGCTACCAGCGCCACCTGCTGCTGCCCGAGGTCGACGTCGAGGGCCAGCTCAAGCTGCTCGACGCCAAGGTCCTCCTCCTCGGCGCCGGCGGCCTGGGGTCCCCGGCGGCCATGTACCTGGCGGCGGCCGGCGTGGGCACCATCGGCATCGTCGACATGGACGTCGTCGACGAGTCCAACCTGCAGCGCCAGATCCTGCACAACACCGAGCGCCTCGGCGAGCGCAAGGTCGACTCGGCCAAGAAGACGCTGACCGCGCTCAACCCCGACGTCGACGTCGTCACCCACGACGTGCGGCTCGGCGCCGACAACGTGGTCGACATCCTGTCGGGCTACGACCTGGTCATCGACGGTGCCGACAACTTCCCCGTCCGCTACCTGCTCAACGACGCCTCGCTGAAGGTCGGCATCCCCGTCGTGCACGGGTCGATCTTCCGGTTCGAGGGGCAGGTCACCGTGTTCAAGCCCCACGACGGGCCGTGCTACCGGTGCTTCCTGCCCGAACCGCCCCCGCCGGAGCTGGCGCCGTCGTGCGCCGAGGCGGGCGTGCTCGGCGTGCTGCCCGGCATCATCGGCACGATCCAGGCGATCGAGGCCATCAAGCTGATCCTCGGCCTCGGCGACGACCTGTCGGGCCGGCTGCTGGCCTACGACTCGCTCGAGCAGTCGTTCCGCACCTACAAGATGCTGCGCGACCCCCAGTGCCCGGCCTGCTCGGTCGACCCCGAGCGACTGGTCATCGCCGAGTACGACGAGCTCTGCGCCCCGCACCCCATCGCCCCGCCGCCGGGGAGCTGAGCCGGCGCCGCGGAGCGACCTGCCGAGGACGACCGGCCCCGACCGGGGTCGGGCTCACCTCTCCAGCAGGAACACCATCGTCGGGATGGCGCCGCGCACCATGGTCAGCGCCCTGTCGGGCAGGGCGGCGGCGGTGCGAGCGACCCCGCCCTGCTCGACGTCGGCGGTGGCACGCACCGCGTCGACGGTCACGTCGGTCGCCCGCAGGCCGGCCTGCTCGACCAGCGCCAGCATCTCGGACCGGGTGCGCGGGTTGATGTCGTAGACGCTGCCGCGGCGTGCGAGGCGCAGCGCCCGGGTGCGCTGCGGCGGCGGCAGCCAGCTGAGCAGCGGGACCTTGAAGTGGGGCTCCACGAGCGCCCACCTGGTGGGCGACGCCAGGTACCCGACCCCGTCCGGCCGCAGCACCCGGGCGATCTCCCGGAGGTGGGTGAGCTGGTCGTGCTCCGACCCGACGTGCTCGATCGTGTGGTTCGAGACGACGACGTCGAAGCTCTCGTCACCGAACGGGAGCTCGACGCCGTCCACCAGGTGGAACTCGTACCCCTCCTGGACGGTCCGGAGGTCGTCGACGTCGACCGACACGACCCGACCGGACGGGCCCACCCTCTCGGCCAGCAGCGCCGAGATGATGCCGGCGCCTGTACCGATCTCGAGCAGGTCCGCGCCCGCGAGCGGGCGTCGCCGCTCGACGAGCGTCGCGATCTTCGCCGCCTTGGCGCGGCGCGACGCCTCGTCGAGGCTTCGCTTCGGCTTCCAGCCACCTTCAGTGACCATCGTCGATCTCCCGTGGGCTCGACCCAGGAAACGGTGCCGGTCCGCCAGCCGCCGGACACTACCAGCGCCGCTCCCTGGCGCCGTCCGCCCACTCCGGCGTGGCCGGTGTGTCGGGGGCGGCCGCCGCCGACCCGGGCGCGACCGGCGCCCCGACGTCGTCGGCCCCGCCGTCGCTGCCGTCCACGCCGTCCCCGGCCGGCTCGGCCGCGGGCTCCTGCGCCGGCGCCTGGCGGGTGACGTCGCGCCAGCGCAGCCCGGTGAACGGCGCGCACAGGAGGAGGCCGATCTGGGAGGCCACCCGGTCGACCGCACTGGCGGCCACGGCGGAGGCGACCTTGACGCCCACCGCGGTGGCGATGCCGCCGGCGAGCGCCTCGCGCAGCCCGAGCCCCGCGGGCGCGATGCCCACCAGGGCGGCGATGACCGTCGAGCCGGAGATGGCGAGTGAGGCGCCGAGGGACGTGGCCTGGTCGATGGCGGCGAGCGACAGCCAGACCCGGACGCCCGACGACAGGACGAGGCCGGTCTGCGTGGCGACCATCTCGAGGTACACGCGCCGCCAGCGGGGGCCGACCCGGCGGACGAGGACGGCGGACACGGCGGTGATGGCCGCACCGACCGCGGCGGTGACCGCCCCTCGGCCGACCAGCTCGGGTTGCGCCAGCATCGCCAGCCCGGCGATCAGGGCGGCGAGCCCCGCCCAGAGCACGCCGGTCACCGCGTTGATGGCGAGGGCCGCCTTCACGCTGGAGCCGCGCTGGGCGAGCGCCGCGGTGCGGACGGCGAGGCCCCCGGGGGCCGGGATGGGCAGGTAGTTGACGAGGGTCGCGACGATGCTGACCCGCATGGCGCTGCGCAGTCCGATGTCGTGGTCGAGGGCGTGCGCCATCGTGCGGTACTGCGCCGCGTTGAGCACGAGCGTCGACGGCGTGGCCACGAGGACGAGCAGCACGAGCAGGTCGACGCGGATCGACCGGCCCTCGGGCAGCGACCGGAACGACCCGATCACGAGGGCGACGAAGAGGGCTGCGGTGACGGCCAGCAGCCACGGTCGCAACGAGGGCTTCGACGCGAGCTGTCGCACCCGGCGGACGACCTGCCCCAGCCGCGTCAGCCAGAGCCGCACGTCGGTCGGTCCTCTCGCCGGTCGCCGGGAAGGTAGCGTCGTCGGGTCATCCGAGGCGTCGCCGGTCGTTGACTCGCACAGTTCGATGAAGACTAGGCCCGATCACACCCCCGCCCCGCATCAGCCCGCCGCCCGTTCACGACCGTCGGCCGTCATCGTCACGACGACGTTCCCGGCCCGGCCGGGCGACGGCACGCCGGAGTTCGTGCTCACGCTCGCCAGCTCGATCCCCGGCTACGACGTCACCGTGATCGCGCCCCGCATGCCCGGGGCGGCGGGGGAGGCCGTCCACGACGGCGTGCGGGTCCGGCGCGTCGCCTACTTCCCCCGGCGCTGGGAGGGGCTGGCGACCGACGCCATCATGCCCACCCTCCGCGCCGCCCCGTGGCGGGTCGTCGAGGCGCCCTTCCTCGTCGCCGCGCTGCTCCTCGCCACCGTCCGGGAGGTGCGGCGCCGGCGGGCGTCGGTCCTGAACGCCCACTGGATCGTCCCGGGCGGCCTCATCGGCCTCGTCGTGCGGGCCCTGACGCGGGTACCGGTCGTGGTGACGGTCCACGGCGCGGACGCCTACACGATGCGTGGCCGCGCCGGCCGCTGGCTGAAGGCGCGGGTGCTGCGGCGGGCGGCGGCGGTTCTGCCGGTGAGCCGGGACATCGCCCGGACGCTGCAGCTCGGCGACGACGTCCCGGTGCTGCGCATGGGGGTCGACACGGCGGCGATCCGGGCGGCCGTCGGCGACCGGGCCCCCGTGCCGGGGCAGCTCGTCTACATCGGGCGCCTGGCCGACAAGAAGGGCGTCGACGTGCTCGTCGACGCCGTCGCCCGGTGCGAAGGGGCCCGGCTCGACGTCCTGGGCGACGGCCCGGAGCGGGCCGCGCTGGAGGCGCGCGCCGCCGCGGCCGGTGTCGCCGAGCGCGTCCGCTTCCACGGCAAGGTCCCGAGATCCCAGGTGCTGGCCGCCCTCGCCCGTGCCCAGGTCGTGGTCATCCCGTCGCGCGTCGGGGCCGACGGCGACATGGAGGGCACACCGGTCGTGCTCTGCGAGGCGATGGCCGCCGGCGTGCCCGTCGTCGCGTCCCGGGTCGGTGGGCTGGCGGAGTGCATCCACGACGGCGTCGACGGGATCCTCGTCGAGCCCGACGACGTCGACGACCTCGCCGCCGCCATCGACAAGGCGCTGTCCGGCGGCATCGACCTCGACGCGCTCGGCCGTGCCGCGGCCGAGGAGGCCGGCCGTTCGCTCGACATCGGTGCGGTCGGCGCCGCCTACGCCCGGATCTTCGACGAGGTGGGCGGCGCGTGATCGGCATCCTGCACGCCTACAGCCGGACCAACTCGGGCGACGGCCTCCTCGTCGACCTCACGCTCGAACGCCTCGCGCGCGCCGGCGTGACCCTGGACGACGTGCTCCTCGTCGCCCTCGATCCCGACTCCTTCCCGGAGGTCCCCCGGCGGGCGCCCATGGGGGTCCGGGGGCGCGGTGTCAGCGCCGAGCTCGTGCCGGCCGCCGGGCGCAGCGCGGCGGTGCTGACCTCGGCGGCGGTGCGCCGGCCGCTCGGCGACCTGGCCGGCCGGCTCGCCGAGTGCGACGCCCTGGTCGCCGTGGGGGGCGGCTACCTCCGGGCCGTCGACGTGGTCTCGTCGGTCGGCACCGCGCTCAACCACCTGCCCCAGCTCGTGGCCGCCGGCCGCAGCGGTCGGCCCGCGCTCTACCTGCCCCAGAGCATCGGCCCGCTGCGGGGGCCGGTGGGGGCGGCCGTCCGCCGGGGCCTCCGGCGGATCGGCACCGTCTGCGTGCGGGACCGGTGGAGCGCCGACGAGCTGGCCGGGCTGCCGGGCCTCCACCAGGTGCCCGACCTCGCCGTGCTCGACCTCGCCGAGCGGTTCGACGACCTCGTGCAGGTGGACCCGGGCGGTGTCGTGGGCTTCGTCGCCCGCCAGGTGCCGCACGCCGACGGCTACGAGGAGGCCGTCCGGACGGTGGCCGCCGGCCTCGGTGACCGGGCCGTGTGGGCGGTGCAGACCGAGGGCGACCGCACGAAGAGCGACGCCGTGCACTACGAGCGCCTGGGCATCACGGCCGGCGGGGCGCTGGCCGACATGCTCGCCGCGCACCGCCTGTCGATCGTCGTGTCGGTTCGGCTGCACGGGGCGCTCATGGCGCTGCGGGCCGGCGTCCCCGCCATCCACCTCGCCTACGACCGCAAGGGTCCCGCCGCCTTCGCCGACCTCGGCCTCGACGAGTGGTGCTTCGACGTCCGGTCGCTCTCTGCCCCGGCGCTGGCGGAGGCCGTCCGGTCGCTGGCGGACGACCCGGCCCCGTACTGGGATCGCGTGGCCGCGCGGGTCGGCGAGCTCCGCGCCGCCTCGGCCCGCCTCGACGAGATGGTGCGGGCGACCGTCAGCGGGTGAGGCTCGACGGCGCGCCGCCACCGTCGCCGGCACCCGCGTCGCCGGTGCAACCCCCCACGCGGTAGAGCTGGTAGCCGTCGATGGCCGCGACCCGGCAGAACGACGGGCTCTCGGCCACCCGGGCGACGTGGCGGGCCGGGCGGCCGTGGTGGGGCAGCAGCCAGGTGTCGTGGTAGCCGAGCTCGAGGTCGAGGTTGGCGTGGATGAGCACCCAGCCGATGTCGTGGCGGTCGAGCACCTCGAGCACCTCCTCGTCCGAGGGCCACGTGAGGTAGGTCACGTACTCGTCCTCGGTGAGGAACTGCCCGCCCCAGGTGGGGTTGCGGGTGCTCACGTTGAGCAGGGCGTGGGACCTCGCACCGATGACGCCCCGGTCGTCGTCGATCAGCGCCGCCAGCTCGTGGTACGGGCGGAGGTGGACCACCCGTACCTGCATCAGCTGGCGCTCGCCCACCTTGCCGAGGCTGCTCCAGGCCAGAACCGCCAGGCCGACGGTCCCGAGGGCCGCCACCGGCCGGGCGACCGCCCGGAGGCGGCCCGTTCGCCGGGCGAGCGCCGCGCCGCCGACGCCGACGAGGATGGCCATGCCCGGCCACAGGGGCGCGTAGTAGCGGGGGAAGGGCGGTATCTGCTTGACGGTGACCGCCACGGCCATGAATCCGAGACCGGCGAGGGCCACGAGGCGACCGCGGCGCCGGCACGCGAGGGGGGCGGCGGCGACGGCGAGCCAGAAGACGATGGTCCCTCCCAGCTCGAGCGTGTAGAAGAAGCGCCCCGGCAGCCGGCTCAGGTACTCCCCGAGGGGCTCGTCGACCCCCTGGTAGCCCCAGAACCCCGTCTGGATCTCCTCGAGGTAGCCCTTCGTGATCCAGTAGTCGGTGCGGTAGCTGGTGAGTCGCGAGAACCCGCCCTCCCACACGTTGAGCACGAGGCGCGGCAGGCTGACGAGCGCCGCGACGAGGTAGATGCGACCACAGGCGGCCGACCAGCGCCTGAGCGTCGGCGCGGCGCCGACGAGCAGCACCGGGACCGCGAGGAACAGCAGCCCGACCGCGTGGGCCTCGGGTGCGAGCGCGAGGCAGACGGCCGCCGCGGCGGCGCGCCTCCACGGGCGGTCGGGCTCCGTCATCGCCCGGAACGCCAGCCACGCACCCAGGTACCCCAGGGCCAGCATCGTGGGGTACATCGGCACGTAGCCGGCCCGATCCAGCACGGGCGGCGTGGCGACGAGGGTGGCCACGAGCGAGCCGAACATCGATCCGGTGATCCGCCAGGCCACGTAGCCGACGATCGCGCCGAGGGCGACCACCGACAGGGCGGCCACCGCCTTCGCCCCGGTGATCCCGCGCAGCGCCACCACCGGGCCAATGACGAGGTGCGGCAGGACGTTGTCCTGCGTGTCGACCAGGAAGCCGATCCCGTGCCGGCGCGTGTGCCGGACAGCGGCGACGACGCGCGCCGAGTCGGCGTCGTTCAGGAGCACCGGCACGTAGAGCGAGATGACCGGCAGGGCGACGAGCGCGCCCGTGACGGCGGCGACCCAGTGGCCGGGCGGGTCCTGCCAGAGGTCGACCAGCCGGCGGGGGACCTCGACGAGGCGCGGTCGGTCACGGGTGAGGAGGACCACGAGCAGCACCGCGGAGGCGGCGGCGACCAGCGACGCGACCAGCGGCACCCCCGGGACCTGGCCGATCGGGGGTCCGAGGGATCGCCTGGCGGCGAGGTGGACCCCGAGGGCGGCCGTCAGCGCCCATCCCAGCGCGGCGACGTTCCAGGCCGACGGGAGCCGGGTTGCGACGTCGGCCGCGGCGCGCGGCCCCCGCGCCGTGGCGGGGGGTGGCGCGGTCGTCCCCTCGACCCGCGCGACCGCCCCGTCGGTGCCTACAGCGATGTCGTCGACCTCCACGAGAGCCTCGTTCCCGTCCCCGGTCCCGGTCCGAGGTGCCGGCCGGACAGTACTTGCGCCGGCACCCGGTGTGGCGCCTTCACGCGCGGTGGCGGCGGAGCGCCAGCCGTCGACGCAGCCACGGCGTCGCGGCGCAGGCAACCAGCGCGATCGCCGTCAGCGTGGAGAGCACCATGCCCAGGCGCTGGCCGCGCGGCTCGTAGCGCAGCTCGACCGTGTGCTCACCGGCCGGGACGGCGACCGCCACACCCGCGTGGTCGGCGTCGACCAGCTCGGCACGCTCGCCGTCGACGGTCGCCACCCAGTCCGACTGGAGCGCGTCGGCGACGACGACGTAGCCGTCACCCTCGGCCTCGACCCGGAGGTCGATGGCCGTGGGGGCGTCGAGCAGGACCTCCACGGCGCCCGGCTCGCCCGACCCGAGCGGGCCCGGTTCGGACAGCACGACCGTGTCGTCGGGGACCAGCCCGCCGGCCAGCACGCGGAGGCGGTCGTCTCGGTCGGGGACCACCCGGGCACGACCGGCCCAGCGGACGCGGGGGAGCGCCCGGGTCCGCTCGTAGATGCGGAGGTCGTCGGCGTAGGCGAGGCGGAGGCCGTCGTCGCCGGGCCGGATCGGGTCGACGGCCGGCTCGCCGTCGGGACCGGTGGCCAGCACGAGCGCGTGGCCGCCGCTGTCGACCATGGAGAACGTGACCTGGAGGTCGCCGGGACCGGACAGGTCGTCCGCCGGCACGGCCGCACCGATGTCGACGGCGCCGACCGTCGTCGGCAGGTGGGTGCGGCCGCTCGCCACCGTGGCGCCGGCGGACGCGACCGACACCTCGAGGGCCGCGCCCGGCGGGAGCGAGACCGTGCCACACGTGCGCACCAGCGCGCCCCGCAGCCCGTCGCCGGCCGGCACGGTGACGGTGACGGGCTCGTCGAGCAGGACCGGCCGGTCGCAGGAGGACGACTCCCGCCGGTCGCCGTCCACGATCCCCACCGGGACGTGGCTGCCGGTGGCGGCGAACCAGCGCGCGCCGAGGCGGTCGAGCAGGGGCGAGGTGATGACCGACTCGTCGCCGCTGAGCTGCGAGAGGGTCTGGGAGCCGGCGTAGACCTGGGGGTCGATGGTCCGCAGCGCCTCCTTCCAGGTCTCGGCCGTGAACGCGTGCCCGGTCACCGAGCGGATGCCGAAGAGGGCGCCGCCGTTGCCCATGAAGGTCAGGCCCTCGGGGGCCACGCGGTCGTGGTCGACCTGCGAGGCGAGGAACTCCAGGCCCGGCGTGGAGGGGTAGAGGAAGCGGTGGTCCTCGTTCGGCAGCAGGGGGAGGGAGAGGGCGAGCGACTCGACCACCAGGAGCCCCACGATGCCCGCCATGGCGACCTGCTGGGTGCGGGGTCGCACGGCGCGCACGACGACGACCACCAGGACGACGGCGGCGATGCCGACGGCGACGGGGAGGGCGAAGCTCCTGGCGAAGTAGCGCGCCTGGTCGACGGCGTCCGCGAGGCGGAAGGCGGATCGCAGCGCCAGCAACCCCACGACGGCGGTGACCGTGACCGCGGCCGCGGCCACGGCACGCCCGCGCCGCTCCTGCGGGACGCGCCGTTCGGCCAGGGACTGGAGGCCGAGCCCGGCCAGCACCGCGACGACGAAGCCCATCACCGACACCGAGCGGCCGATGAAGTTGCTCGAGAAGAGCGGGAGCCGGACGAGGACGGCGAGCACCGGTCCGCCGGCGTAGGTCGCGACCCCGATGATCGCCGCGGGCAGCGCCAGCCCCAGCCGCGCGCCCGCCGGTGTCGACCGCGGGCGCGGCAGGCACACGGCGGCCAGCGCGAGGAGGACGGTGGTGGCGCCGAGGAAGGCGACGTGCTCGATCTGGTTCATCGGGCCGAACCAGGGGACCGATTCGGTCGACAGCCCGAGCGCCTTCGGCGCGACCGTCGTGACGAGGGACGCGAGGCCGACGCTGTCCGAGGTGGTCTGCTCGCGGTGGTCGAGGTTCAGGTCGCGGAGGCGGTGGGCGAACGGGAGGAGGACGACGGCCACCAGCAGCACGCCCGCCACGAGGCCCGTCGCGACCCCGGCGCCACGCCCCAGCCGCTCGCTGACGCTCACGCCCCGTGACCGCCAGAGCCGGACGAGCACGTAGCCGGCGAGGACGACGAGCGCGTAGCCCACGACGGCGGGGAAGTTCCCGAGGAGCATCACCCCGAGGGCCAGGGCGATCGGCACCAGGCGCCTGGCGCTCGGCCCCTGCAGGAAGCGCTCGGTGGCCCAGAACAGCGCCGGGATGACCGACGCCACCTCCGGGTGGGGCCAGTTCGTCCACATGACCATGAACCCCGAGCCCGCGAACGCCGCGCCGGCGAACACGGCGGGCACCTTGCCGGTGCCCAGGCGCCGGCAGAACAGGTACGTGAAGCCCACCGCCACCAGCATCTGGACGAGCTTCGCGGCGGCCGGGGCGTACGAGTGCGGCAGCGCGACGTACAGCAGGCCGAAGGGGCTCAACGATCCCGACGCGGAGTGGGACGCCGACGCGGTGCCGCCGGCGGGGTAGGGGTTCCAGCCGAACAGGTGGCCGTCGCGCAGGGCGTTGGCCGAGAGGACCCGCGTCGGGTGGTTGGCGTCGATGGTGTCCGTGGCGGGGCCGTGGTGGAGGACGTTCAGCGCGCTGGGGCTGTCGAAGGCCCGCCACGGGTAGGCGAGCGTGAGCTGGTCGACGGCGAGGAAGACGCCCTTCCCGAACAGGGGCGGCCCGATCGTCCCGACGACCAGGACCGCGACGGCGACGAGCGCGGCGACGAGCGGGAGGCGGTGGGGGTGGGGTGCACCCTGCGCGGGCGCGGTGGCAGCGTCGGTCATCGTCAATCCGGTAGGGGGCGCATCGGGGCCCGTCCGAGTCATCCCAGCCCGCCGAAGCCGGCTGCCGGCGGTCTCGGAGCCGGCAGGCCACATCGGGGCGGCGACTCTAGCGCCGGGGTGGGTCCCGGTCAGACCGAAGCTGGCGTCGTACCGTTGTCCCGCCGCATCATTGTGCCTTGCCCCGCGACGACCGGTTGCCATGAAGCTCATCATCCAGATCCCGTGCCTCAACGAGGAGGACCAGCTCCCGGCCACGCTGGCCGACCTGCCGCGGCAGGTGCCCGGCTTCGACGAGGTCGAGTGGCTCGTCATCGACGACGGCTCCACCGACCGCACGGTCGAGGTGGCGCGCGAGCACGGGGTCGACCACATCGTCAAGCTGACCAACAACAAGGGCCTGGCCGCCGCCTTCCAGGCGGGGCTCGACGCCGCCCTCAAGCTGGGCGCGGACGTCATCGTCAACACCGACGCCGACAACCAGTACTCGGCGGCCGACATCCCGGCGCTGGTGGCACCCATCCTCTCCGGTGAGGCCGACATGGTGATCGGCGACCGGAACGTGATGTCGATCGAGCACTTCTCGGGCACCAAGAAGGTGCTCCAGCGGTTCGGGAGCTGGGTCGTGCGCCAGGCCTCCGACACCGACGTGCCCGACGCGACCTCCGGCTTCCGCGCCTACAACCGTGAGGCGGCGCTCGGCCTGACGGTCGTCTCGAAGTTCACCTACACGCTCGAGTCGCTCATCCAGGCGGGCAAGAGCCTGACCGCCGTCGGGCACGTGCCGGTGCGCACCAACCCCAAGCTGCGGGAGTCGCGCCTGTTCAGCTCCATGGCGGCCTACGTGCGC
>DATGPY010000196.1:0-6429 GCA_035304465.1 Acidimicrobiales bacterium
GCGCTCCGAGCTGGTGGCCGAGGCGCTCGGCGAGCACGTCTTCGAGTGGTTCATCCGCAACAAGCGGCAGGAGTGGATGGAGTACAAGACGCACGTGACGACCTTCGAGCTCGAGCGCTACCTCCCGCGCCTCTGAGCCCGGCCCCGCGAGCGGCACCCCATGGAACCGCTGCTGATCCACCCGGACCCCGCGCCGCCCGAGCTGGCCCAGGCGCTCGACCTCGCCGGCTACCCCTGGAAGGCCGTCGCCGACGAGCGGGCGGCGGCGCGCGACGAGCCGGCCGACGGCTGGTCGGGCGCGCTGATCGTCGCCGTCCAGGAGCCCGAGAGCGCGTTCCGGCTGTGCCGGGCGCTGCGCAAGCGCGACACGCCGCTCGAGCCGCTGCTCCTGCTGGTGTCCGGCGCGCAGCTGGGCGACCTCGAGCTGCGCGAGGACCTGTTCGACGACTTCTGCCTCTACCCGTTCCAGCCGCTCGAGCTCGAGGCCCGGCTCAAGCACCTGTTCTGGCGGAGCGGCCGGGGCACCCGGCCCGAGCTCGTCGAGTACGGCCCGCTGGTGCTCAACCTCGAGACCTACCAGGCGGCCATCGACGGCCAGCCGCTCGACCTCACCTACATGGAGTACGAGCTGCTGAAGTTCCTGGCCGCGCACCCGGGGCGGGTGTTCACCCGGGAGGTGCTGCTCAGCCGGGTGTGGGGCTACGAGTACTTCGGCGGCGCCCGCACGGTCGACGTCCACATCCGCCGGCTCCGGGCCAAGCTCGGCGAGGAGCACGCCAGCCTGATCCAGACCGTGCGCTCGGTCGGCTACCGCTTCGGCCAGGCGCGCTGGATCCCGTAGGCCCGGCGCTCCCGGTCGGCCGCGGCGCGCTCAGCGGTTGAGCGCGATCAGCTCGCTGCCCTCGTGGCGGCGCTCGGCGTCCTCCTTCAGCGTCCAGCCGAGCACGGCGGCGATGACCGGCGTGGTGATCAGGACGCCGACCGGGATGACGACGACGAGCGCGATGACGATCAGGACAGCGCCGAGCATGGGCCCATCATCCCCCGACCCACGCCCACGCCTCCACTTCGACCAGCGCGCCGAGCGGCAGCTCGGCCACGCCGATGGCCGAGCGGGCCGGCCGGTGGTCGCCGAAGACCTCCGTGTAGACCTCGTTCATCACCGCGTAGTCGCTCATGTGGCGCAGGAAGACGGTGGTCTTCACCACGTCGCTGAGCGAGGCGCCCTCGGTGGCCAGCTGCGCCTCGAGGTTGGCGAGCGCCTGGCGGGTCTCGGCCGCCGTGCCGCCCGCCACGATCCTGCCGTCGGCGATGCCGACCTGGCCGGACACGACGAGCCACCCCCCGGCGCGGACGACGGGCGTGTAGGGACCGACGGGCTTCGCAGGCGTGGACATCGGCGTCGACGGTAGCCCGCCGGGCGCGCCCGCGGCGGCGGTCAGCGCAGCCGGGCGCCGGTCGGCCAGGCGGGCGGCGCGCCCTGGGCCAGCCACGCCGCCGCGGCCACCGCGGCGAACACCGCGTCCGAGCCGTTGACCGGCGGGCCCGACGCCTCGCGCTCGAGCGTGACGTCGACCGGCGGCATGTCGACCGCCCGCAGGATGCCGAAGCTGCGGATGGTGAGGTCGTGGACCCGGCCCTCGTCGTCGACCGCCAGGCCCTCGCTCGTCACCCAGCCGAGCGCCATGTGGGCGGCGCCGACGCAGTACGAGCGCAGCACGACCTCGTCGAGCACCTCGCCGCACGACACCTCGACGGCGACGCGGGGGTCGTCGCCGGTCGTCACCTCGGCCCGGGCCACCGCGCCGTCGGGCGACCGCAGCGCGACCGCCGCCCGCCCGGTGCCGCCGGGCCCGGGCGCGCCCCGCTCGACGGCCAGGACGCCGGGTCCCGCCGCGCCCTCGTCGAGCACGGCGCCGGCGCCGGCGGCGAGCACGAGCGCCTCGGCCCACCCGGCCGCCCGCAGGTCGAGCGAGGTGGCGGGGCCGGGCACCTCGACCTGCTCGACGTGCAGCCGGGGCGCCACCCGGGCGACGGCCTCGCCGATCCCCGAGGTGGCGACGACCCGCAGCACACCGGTGCCGTCCGCTCGCATCCCGCCGGCCACCGGCGGGCGCTTCGGCCCCGTCCGCACGGCGTCCTCACGGGCCAGCAGGACCCGCACGGGCCGGCCGTGCCGGTCGGCCAGCTCGCGGGCCGCCGCGGTGACGACCGTCGACAGCTTGCCGCCGAACGCGCCGCCGTTGGCGAGCGGTGAGGCCGGCTCGCCGCCCGGCCGGCACCACGAGGCGTCCAGCTCGAGGTAGCCGGGCTCGACCCAGGTCGTCGCCAGGGTCGCCGCCCAGTCGCCGGGCGGCGGCTCCAGCGGGTGGCGCACCTCGGCGGTCGTCCGGCGGCCCTGCACCTTCCCGGCGGCCGCCCGCGCCTCGGCGAGGGTCTCGCCGACCGCCCAGCCCCCGGCGCCGTCGGGCACCGCCACCAGGGCGTCGTCCGGCGGCCCGTCGTCGGCGAAGCCGCCGTGGCCGAGCGCGACCTCGGGGGACACGGTCTGCGGCGTCCGGCCCTCGATCGTCGCCCGCCGGGACGCGGCCGCGAGGTCGCGGTCGGGGTCGCCGGCGTCGCCCCCGCCGACGTGCACCGCCCAGGCGTCGAGGATCGTGCGCCACCCGGTGCATCGGCACAGGTGGGCGAGCAGCGCCTGCTCGACCGCAGCGGTGTCGTCGGCCGCGGTGCCCTTGGCGGCGAGGCCGGACAGCCGGACGATGATGCCGGGCGTGCAGAAGCCGCACTGGCTGGCGCCGGTGGCGCAGAACGCCTCGGCCCACGAGCGGCGCTCGTCCTCCGGCAGCCCGTCCAGCGTGGTGATCGCGCGGCCGCGCACCCGGCGGGCGGGCGTCACGCACGCCACCCGGGGCTGGTCGTCGACGAGCACCGTGCAGCAGCCGCACTGGCCCTGCGGGCTGCAGCCGTCCTTGGGCGAGCGGATCCCGAGGCGGTCGCGCAGCACCCCGAGGAGGCTCGACCCGTCGTCCGGCACCTCGACCGGCCGGCCGTCGACGGTGAAGGTCAGCGGGGGGCGGGGGTGAGGGGTGGGGGCGGTCACGGGGCGAGGATAGGACCGCCGGCGACCGGCACCGTCCGGGTCGGGCGGCCGTCAGGCGTCGCCGATGGCGTAGAACAGCCCGCCGCGCGTGCCGACGAAGATCCGCCCGCGCCACAGGGCGGGCGTCGACTCGATGCAGCCCTCGAGGTCGACGCGCCACAGCTCGGGCGGGGCGACGGTCGTGTCGGAGACGTCGTAGGCGTGCAGCCCGCCCGCGCAGTCGCCCTGGACCAGCGTGTCGTCGACGACGACCGCCGACTGCCAGGTCGGCGGCGGCAGCTCGAAGGTCCAGCGGACCTCGCCGGTCTCCCGGTCGACGCCGTAGACGGTGCCGCCGTCGGAGGCGGCGATGACGATGTCGCGGTGCAGGGCCGGCGTCGCCCAGAACCCGCGGCTGTCGTGCACCGACCACACCAGGGGGTCGTCGGGCGAGCGGGGGTCGAGCTTGAGCAGCTGGCCGACCTCGGCGGCCCGGCTGTTGCCGCGCTCGTTCTCGACCCCGACGTAGAGGTAGCCCTCCTCGTCGACCACGATCGAGGCGTCGATGTCGTCGCCCGCCCAGTACCGCAGGACCCGGGTGGGCTCGACGCCGTCGGCCAGGCCGGAGACGTCCCAGCCCTGCACGAGACCGCCGGAGTTGGCGAAGTAGACGACGCCGTCGTGGTAGGCGACGGAGTTCTCGATCGACACGTCGTTCCGGCGGGTGTCGAGCGCGGCCAGCAGCTCGTCGTCCCAGCCGGGGGTGTTGAACACCAGCTCGGGCGCCACCTGCACGAGCCCGTCGTCGCCGACCGACTTGTTGAGCTTGACGACGTGGAACTGGGAGTTCTCGCCGCCCTCGTAGAGGTAGTCGCCGAGCACGAGCGGCGAGCCGTCCCAGTCGTCGTTCCACATGGTGGGGCTGACGTCCCGGGCGTCGAGCGACCACAGCTCGGTCGGTTCGGGCCGGTCGATGGCGATCACCCGCAGCTTGTTGTCCCGGCTGCCCGAGTACACGAGCGGCAGCCCGTCGGGGTCGACGGTGACCGAGCCCTTGATGATGTCGCCGGTCTCGAACGGCGGGATGATGTCCTCGCCGGTCTCGTAGTCGACGAAGTGGATCCTGCGGTCGTAGGCGCCGAACACCACCCAGGTGCGGCCGTCGAGCTCGAAGACCGCCGGCTGGCCGGTCCAGCCGCTGCCGCACCACACCTTGACCTCGTCGCCGACGGCGGACTCGGCGCACATGCCCTCGCCGCTCGCCGGGTAGGTCCACAGGACCCGGGGGTCGGTGGGGACCGGGCCCTCGCCGTGGTAGCTGCGGGTGGCGCTGCCGCGGAAGGTCAGCAGGCCCGGCGTCGGGAACCCGGAGCCCGGGGCGGCCTCCGCCTCGGCGGGCGCTGCGGTCGTCGTCGTGCCGATGACGAGCGGCTCCTCGGGCGCGCCGGCCAGGTCGCCGGTGGGGTCGCTGCGGACGATCTGCACGACCTGGTGGGCGGCGACGGCGCAGCCGAGCACGAGGGCCGCGACGAGCACCAGTGCGCCGAGGCGGCGGCGGTCGTAGCGCGGCGCGAGGTGGGCCGGCGCCGAGCGGGGCCGGTCGGGCATCCGGCCCACCGGGTCGGTGAGGCGGCCGTGCATCCGGTCGCCGGCGCGGCGGGTGGTGGCGCCGCTGTAGGCCTCGGACCGGCGGGGCGCGCCGCCGTGGGCAGCGGCGCCGCGGTGGGCCCCCGGCTCGCGGGACGCACCCGGGTCGCGGCCCCCGGACGCCCCCCGCTCGCGGGGCGTCCGGGCGTGCCCGTACGCGCCGGTGTCACGGAAGGCGCCGGGCACGCGGCGCTCGGGCGGCCGGGGTGCGGCCCGCCCGCCGCGTGGTGGGCCGGGCGTGCCGGGGCCGGTGGTGCGGGGTGCGAGGGGGTCGACGCCACGTCCCCGGTCGCGCGGCGGCCGGGGACGGCCGACGCGGCCGCCGGACCCGTCGGGTGCGGGTCGCGGCTCGCCGCGCCCCTTGCGTGATCGTCGTCTCACCAGCTCCCCAGCTGCGCCGGCCCTGACGGCTCAGCGCGAGGTCGTCAGCTGAAGCTCTGACCGCACCCGCAGGTCCGCTGGGCGTTGGGGTTGTCGATGGCGAACCCCGCGCCCTGCAGGCCGTCCTTGTAGTCGAGGGTGGCGCCCTCGAGGAGCATGGCGCTGGACGGGTCGACGACGACCTTGACGCCGTCGAACTCGGCCGTCTTGTCGTCGGCCGCCACGTCGGTGTCGAAGAACATCTCGTAGCTGAACCCGGAGCACCCGCCCGGGCGCACGGCGACGCGCAGCGCGAGGTCGTCGACCCCCTCCTGCTCCATGAGGGAGCGGACCTTCTCGGTTGCGGCCGGGGTGAGCGCGATCACGTCTCTGGAGCCTCCTCCGGTCTGGCGTGGAACCGGAACTTCCCGGGAACGCGAACAGGGTACCGGGGCGCCGCCCTGGGCGGCGACATGGCGCGCTCAGCGTGACAGGACGAGCTGCACCTGGCAGGCCGACGGCTCGGTGAGCGGGTGGAACGCCTCGACGGCTGCGCCACCCAGCGTGTCGACGATGCCCTCGACCAGCCCCTCGTGGAGCGCGCAGACGATGTCGGGTTGCGCCTCGGCGAGCTCGCGGAACGGGCAGTGGGTGAACGCGACCGTCGCCAGCTCGTCGTCGCCGGCGACCGCCGGGTCGAAGCCGAGCGCGTCCAGCCGGGCCAGAAGCGCCTCGAGGCAGGCGGTCGCCCGCGGCACGTCCGCCGGCGGGGGTGCCATGGCCGCGGCGTCGGCCTCGCCCTGCTCGCGCCCGGCCTCGACCACCTCGTCGCGGCCGAGCCCGGCCGTGGCCGCCACCCGCAGCAGCATGCGGGCGAGCACGGGGAAGGTGGCCGGCTCGAGGCCGAGGGACGGCGCGTCGGGCGCCAGCGAGTACAGGTGCTGGGGGCGGCCGACGGTGCCGCGGGCGTCGGTCTCGATGGTGAGCAGCCCGACCTCGCGCATGCGCTCGAGGTGCGGCCGCACCGTGTTCGGGTGCAGGCCGAGCGTCTCCGCGACCTCGGCGGTGGCGAGCGGGCGGGGTGACCGGGCGAGCTCGAGGTAGATCGCGTACCGCGTGTTGTCGCCGAGCGCCTTCAGCACGTCGAGCCGCGGCGTGGCGGGCGCGTTCGGAGCGACCTCGGTCACGTCGGGGAGTGTACCCTCGCTCCCGGTTTCCCCGGCCTCCACCGGTAGAATCCGGCCTCGTGGATGCGAACCGGTCGCTGCCGACGCCTCAGGACGTCACGGGTGTCCTCCGAGGCGTCGTCGACCCGGAGCTGGGCAGCGACATCGTCGAGC
>DATGPY010000197.1:0-2317 GCA_035304465.1 Acidimicrobiales bacterium
TGTTCAACAACCAGATCTACGGGTTGACCAAGGGGCAGTACTCGCCGACGAGCGAGGTGGGCAAGGTCACGAAGTCGACGCCGTTCGGCAGCCTCGACCAGCCGTTCAACCCGGTCAGCGTGGCCATCGGCGCCGAGGCGACCTTCGTGGCCCGTACCCACGACATGGACCGCCGCCACATGATGGAGACGATCCGGCGGGCCTACGAGCACCGCGGCGCCTCGCTGGTCGAGATCTACCAGAACTGCAACGTCTTCAACGACGGCGCGTTCGAGCAGATCACCGGGCGGGCCAACCGCGAGCAGATGCTCATCCCGCTGCGCCACGGCGAACCGATCCGGTTCGGGCCGGACGGGTCGAAGGGCGTGGTCATCGACGCCCAGCGCGGCGCGCAGATCGTCGACGTCGCGGACGTCGGCGAGGACGCGCTGCTCGTCCACGACGAGACCCGGGAGGACCCGAGCGTCGCCTTCATGCTGTCGCGGCTGGCCCGCGGGCCGTTCGAGCCCACGCCGATCGGCGTGTTCCGCGACGTCGTGCGGCCCGACTACGGCACCGCCGTCGACCAGCAGATCGCCGCCGCCCAGGAGCAGCGGGGCCCGGCGGACCTGCAGGCGCTGCTGCACTCCGGCGCCACCTGGGAGGTCGCCTGACCTCCACGGGCGCCGGGCGTTGAAGCCCCGGTCGCCGGCCGCCCGCCGGCGTGCGGCGGCGGGCGGCCCGACCGGTAGCGTCACGCCCATGCCTGTTTCGTTGCGCATCTTCACCGAGCCGCAGCAGGGCGCCTCCTACGAGGACCAGCTGGCGGTGGCGCGCGAGGCCGAGGCCCTCGGCTTCGACGCGTTCTTCCGCTCCGACCACTTCCTCCGCATGGGGGAGGGCTCGGGCGAGCCGGGGCCGACCGACGCCTGGATCACCCTCGCCGGCCTCGCCCGGGAGACCGAGCGCATCCGGCTGGGCACGCTGGTGACGGCGGCGACCTTCCGGCTGCCGGGCCCGCTGGCCATCGCCGTCGCCCAGGTCGACGCCATGTCCGGCGGCCGGGTCGAGCTCGGGCTCGGCGCGGGTTGGTTCGAGGAGGAGCACACCGCGTACGGCATCCCGTTCCCGTCCCAGCGGGAGCGGTTCGAGCGTCTCGAGGAGCAGCTCGCCATCGTGACCGGCCTGTGGGAAACGCCGCCGGGGGAGCGGTTCTCCCACGACGGCACCCACTACCGGCTCACCGACTCGCCCGCGCTGCCGAAGCCGGCCCAGTCGCCCCGTCCGCCCATCATCATCGGCGGCTGGGGGCGGACCCGCACGCCGCGGCTGGCCGCCCGCTTCGCCGACGAGTTCAACGTCCCCTTCCCACGGCTCGACGACTTCCGCACCCAGGTCGCGGCCGTCCGCGAGGCGTGCGAGCGCAACGGGCGCGACCCGGCCACGATGACCTGGTCGGCAGCGCTGGTGGTGTGCTGCGGCGAGGACGAGGAGGCCGTGCGGCGGCGGGCCGCCAACATCGGCCGGGAGCCCGACGAGCTGCGGGCCAACGGCGCGGCCGGCACCGTGAGCGAGGTCGTGGACCGGCTGGGCGCCTTCGTCGAGGCGGGCGCCGAGCGCATCTACCTCCAGGTGCTCGACATGGGCGACCTCGACCACCTGCGGCTCGTCGCCGCCGAGGTGGCACCGGCGCTGCCCTGAGCCGCCGGCCGGGCGGGGGCGGCCGGGCCGCCGCCCCCGCTCAGGCGATGTCGCGGAAGACCAGCCCGGTCGGGGGCTTGGGGTGGAAGAAGGTGGTCTTCGGTGGCATCCGTTCGCCGCCGTGGGCGGTCGCCTCGATCTGGGCGATCGTCGCCGGCCGTAGCAGCACGCCGAGCTGCGCCCGGCCCTCGGCCACCGCGGCCCGGACGTTGTCGACCCCGTGCTGGTACCGGACGGTCGGGCCCCCCAGCGCCGACAGGGCGACGTCCAGACGGGCCGAGTCCAGGTCGCGGGTGTCTGCCAGCGCGTCGCTGCGGGGCCGGAGCAGCACCTCGCCGGTCGGCGTGATCGCGCACAGGGCGCCGGCCTCCTGCATGGCGGCGGTGACCGGCACGCCCTCGGGCGGCGGGCCCAGCGGCTCGAACCACGGCTCGAGGAGCGCGACCAGGTCACGGTCCTCGGGCAGCCCGTCGACCAGCCGGTGGATGGCCCGGACGGTCAGCTCGTCCTCGACGAGCTCCACGACGTAGGCCAGTGTGGCGGCGGCCGCGCCCGGGTCGCCGGCGGCCTCGCGCTCGCGGCGGTAGGCCAGCGAGGTCTCGTAGCGGTGGTGGCCGTCGGCGATGACGACCGGGTG
>DATGPY010000198.1:0-3278 GCA_035304465.1 Acidimicrobiales bacterium
ATGCGGGAGATGATCCTCGCCATCCGGGCCATCTGGGCGTGCTGGGACGAGGGCACGAAGCTCGACTTCCGGGGCGACTTCTACACCCACACGCTCATGACCCCGTTCTTCAACCCGGGGCCCAACCGGTACGGCAAGCCACGGATCTTCCTCGCCGCGGTCGGCAACGTCATGACCGAGGTCGCCGGCGAGGTGGCCGACGGCCTCATCTGCCACGGCTTCACCACCCGCCGCTACTTCGACGAGGTCACCCGCCCCGCCCTCGAGCGGGGCCGGGCCAAGGTGGGCAGGACGCTGGACGGCTTCGAGATCTCCGGCCCGATGTTCGTCGTCACCGGCCGCGACGAGGCGGAGATGGCCGAGGCCGCCAAGGGCGTGCGCAGCCAGATCGCCTTCTACGGCTCCACGCCCGCCTACCGGCCGGTGCTCGAGCTGCACGGGTGGGGCGAGCTGCAGGACGAGCTGAACCGCCTGTCCAAGCAGGGCCGCTGGGCCGAGATGGGCGACGTGATCGACGACGAGGTGCTGGACGCCTTCGCCGTCGTGGCGCCCGCCGAGGAGCTGGCCGGCGCGCTGAAGGAGCGCTGGGGCGGCGCGCTGACGCGGCTCAGCTTCTACGCGCCCTACCAGACCGACGACGACCGGTGGGACGCGGTCATGGCGTCCCTCAAGTCCGCCTGACCACCTGGCGCCGGACCCCCGGCCGTCCGCTCCGACCGGCCGCGGGCGTTCCGGCGTCCGCCACGCGGACCTGACCACGTGGGGGACGCCGGGTCGGCCGGTGCGCCCGTCAGGCGTCGACCAGGACGAGCTCGCCCTCGGTGTAGCGCCGCCGGCAGAGGCCGCGCTGCAGCTTGCCCGAGCTGGTCTTGGGCAGCGTGCCCGGGGTGACGAGCACGATGTCCTTGGCCGGGATGCCGACCACCTCGCGGACCCGCTCGGCCACCTGGCGGCGGACGGCGGCGAGGTCCTCGGCCTTGGTCTCGGCCACGACGACCAGCGACTCGCGCCCGCGGTCCCCCTCGACGCCGAAGGCGATGACGTTGCCGGCCCGCACGCCCTCGAGCTCGCCGACGGCCCGCTCGACGTCCTCGGGGAAGACGTTGCGTCCGCCGACGATGATGACGTCCTTGATGCGGCCGCACATGACCAGCTGGCCGTCGAGCAGGTAGGCGAGGTCGCCGGTGCGCAGCCACCCGTCGTGGAACAGCTCGGCGTCGACATCGGGGCGCTTGTAGTAGCCGGGCGTCACCGAGGTCCCCCGGATCTCCAGCTCACCGACCTCGCGGTCGCGCAGCGGCGTGCCCCGCTCGGGGTCGACGACCCGGATCTCCAGGCCCGGGACCGGCCGGCCGAGCAGCGGCAGCCGCCGGCTGCCCTCCGTGCCCGGCGGGACCGGGGCGGCGTAGCGCTCGGTCTCGAGCACCCGGCGGTCGACGCAGTCGACCTGCATGCCGGAGAGCGGCTCGGGGAACGTGCCGGCGATCGCGACCTCGGCCATGCCGAAGGCCGGGAACACGGCCTCGGGCCGCAGCCCGTGGGGACGGCCGGCCTCGACGAAGGCCTCGACCTGGTCGGGGTCGATCGGTTCCGCGCCGTTGAGGGCGATGCGCAGGCGGGACAGGTCGAGGCCCTCGGCCCGCTTCAGCGCCCGGGTGGCCAGCACGTAGCTGAAGTTCGGCCCGGCCGTCGCGGTCGCCCGGTACCGGGAGATCCACTCCATCCACCGGGCGGGACGGGCGGTGAAGTCCTGGGGCGCGCCCTGCACCAGCGCCGTGCCGGTGGACATGGTGAGGGTGAGGATGCCCACCAGGCCCATGTCGTGGTACAGCGGCAGCCAGGAGACGACGACGTCGTCGTCGACGTCCAGCTTCGCCGCCTCGGCGATGGCGTCGAGGTTGGCCCGCACCACCCGGTCGGGCAGCATCACCCCCTTCGGGTCCGAGGTCGACCCGCTGGTGAACTGCAGGATGACCAGGCGCTCCGGGTCGTCGTCGGGGCGCTGCCACGCCGCCGGGTCGCCGGCCGCCGGCTCGCCGATGTCGACCAGCGGCGGGTCGTCGGGCTCGGGGGTGACGAACGCCGCGAGCTCGGGGTCGACCAGGCAGAGCTTCGCGTCCGCGTGGCGGATGCGCTGGCGGGTCTGGGCGACGAACTCCTCGATGGACGACAGCCGCATCGGCAGCGGCAGGACGACGACCGTCGCCCCCGCCAGCCAGGTGGCCTGGATGGCGGTGACGAGCTCCCGCGTGGTGGGCGACAGCAGGGCGACGTGGTCGCCCGGCCGGACGCCCCGGGCCTGGAGCGCGGCGGCGTACCCCTTGGCCTGCTCGTGCAGCTCGCGCCAGGGGACGACGACCTCGTCGTCCCCGACGACGAACGTGACGGCGGTGTCGCGCTCGGCGGCGCGCTGGAGACGGCGGAGAAGAGACGGCATCACCGGTCCGACCTGCGGCCGGCCCTGCGGGTTACACCCTCGACCCGGTGGCCGGGCGCAGGTGCCGCCTCCAGCGTCGGAACCGACTTCATGGGGGGCGCGGAGGGGCCGGTACCCTTGGCCCTCATGGCCCAGACCACGTCGTCCACCAGCGAATCGAGGCCCGACACGCCCCCCTTCCGCTACACGGCGAAGCTCGCCGAGCAGATCGAGACGACGTGGCAGGACCGCTGGGAGCGGGAGGGCACGTACCACACGCCCAACCCGGTCGGGGACCTGAGCGCCGGCTTCGACCGGGTCGCCGACCGGCCCAAGCTGTACGTGCTGGACATGTTCCCCTACCCCAGCGGTGCGGGGCTGCACGTCGGACACCCGCTGGGCTACATCGGCACCGACGTCTACGCCCGCTACAAGCGGATGCTGGGCTTCAACGTCCTGCACACGATGGGCTACGACGCCTTCGGCCTGCCCGCCGAGCAGTACGCGGTGCAGACGGGCCAGCACCCGCGGGTGACCACCGAGGCGAACATCGCCAACATGCGGCGGCAGCTGCGCCGCCTGGGGCTGGGCCACGACGCCCGCCGGTCCATCGCGACCACCGACGTCGACTACTACCGGTGGACGCAGTGGATCTTCCTGCAGATCTACAACGCCTGGTACGACACCGAGGCCGACCGGGCTCGCCCGATCGACGACCTGATCGCCGAGCTGGACGCCGGCACCCGCGAGCCCGCCGAGGGCACCAACCCCTTCGGCAAGCCGTGGTCCGAGCTGTCCCCCACCGAGCGCCGGGTCGTCGTCGACAACCACCGGCTCGCCTACCTGCACGAGGCCCCGGTCA
>DATGPY010000199.1:0-4158 GCA_035304465.1 Acidimicrobiales bacterium
TACGACGGCGACATGGCCGCCTGCGACGACCTCTACTGGTCGACCGACATCGGCAGCGACCTGGAGGAGTACGCGATCTCCTGCGGCGGCCGGCTGCCGGACGGCTTCTACGGCGGCTCCTGCGAGGAGACGCTCGGCTGAGCCGGCGGGTGGGGCCGAGCGCGTGCCCGGCCCCACCCGCCCCACCGACCACGGCGGGCGGACGACACCCACGACGGACAGCGAACCGAGGAGCTGAGACAGGAGGGATCCGTGTCCCAACAGCCTCCCTCGACCCCTGGTCCCGTGCCGGGTGACGAGCAGTCGCCGGGCAGCCCGCCCTCGCCGCCGCCCGGCTCCTCCGGTGCCGCGCCGCCGCCCGCAGCGCCGACGAGGCGCAACAGGACGGCCCTGGTCGTCGTGGCCGCCGTCGTGCTGGTGGTGGTCGGCATCGGTGCCTGGGCCCTGCTGTCGGGCGACGACGGCGGAGGGCCGGGCAGCCCCGAGGAGGCCGTGGCCCGCCTCGTCGACGCCATGGCCGACGGCGACTGCGAGGCGCTGTTCGAGGTGCTCCTGGTGCCCGACGAGTACGCGGGCGACGAAGCGCGCTTCGTGGAGGAGTGCGAGGAGACCCTCCTCGCCGAGCTCGGGGGTGACGAGGTGCCGGTCGAGGTCCTCTCGACGTCGGTCGTCGAGGAGGGGGGCGACCGGGTGACGGTCGAGGTGGAGTTCCGCGCCCGCGGCGGCGAGGAGGGCACCAGCGATCCGATCCCCGTCGTCCGCCGGGACGGCCGGTGGCTCGTGGACACCGTGAGCGGCATGGGCCTCGGCGACGAGGGGTCCACGGACACCGGCACCGACGACGCCGGTGAGGCCGCGCCGCCGACGCTCGGCTGACCCGGCGGCGTTCGAGGGCTGATCCGGCCGTCAGGCGGACTCGCAGATCACCTCAGGAGGGTTCCGTGTCGCAGCAACAGCCTCCGCCACCCGGTCCGGCCCCGGGGTGGGGCCCACCACAGGGCGGCCCGTCGTCCCCGCAGCCGGCCCGGGCACACCCTGGTGGACCGCCGCCGGGACCCGGCGCGCCCGGTCCGTTCCAGCCGGGTCCCCTCGGCCAGCCGCCCGGCGGCCCGGGCGGCCGCAGGACCGGGCGGGTCGTCGCGCTCCTGCTGGTCCTGGCCGTCGTCGGCGTCGGCGCGTTCGTCCTGCTGTCCGGCGACGACGACGGCGACGGCGGGGGCGGCGGTGGGCCCGGTGGCGGCGGTGGCGGCCCCGAGGAGGTCGCCGCCCGGTTCGTCGAGGCCGCCCTCGACGGCGACTGCGACACCGTGCGGGAGACGCTGCTCGTGCCCGACGAGATGGCGAGGCGCTGGGACGAGGCGTGCGCCGAGCTCGTGGAGGGCTTCGACAGGGATGCCGACCACGTGCCGGTCGAGCTGCTGTCGACCAGGCTCGTGGACGAGAGCGGCGACGAGGCGACGGTGGAGGTCGAGTACCGCACCCGCGGCGGCGGGACGCGCACCGACGAGCTCGACGTCGTCCGCCGGGGCGACCGGTGGCTCGTCGACCTCGTGTTCGACCCCGTGGTGGTCGACGGACCGGTGGGACCGGGCGACCTGGACGGGATCGACGACGAGTGGGGCGATCCGGCCGACCGGTGGACGGGGGCTCCCTGAGGGCGGCCCGGCGGCGGCCGCCTCGACGCCTGTAGCTGAGCCGGCGTCGCCACCCGGTCCCGCCGGGTCCGTGCCGCCGCCACGGTCTGGCCTGATCTCCACAAGGTCGGTATTGTCCACCGAACAGGTGGGAATGGTGGACCACGCCGGTCCCGACGCCGCCCCGAGGAGGTGCACGTGCGGCGACTGCTCATCTTCGCCCTGGCCGGGCTGTTCGGGCAGCTCGTCGACGGTGCGCTCGGCATGGCCTTCGGCGTCACGACCAGCACCGTGCTGCTCTCCAACGGGTTCTCGCCCGCCGTGGCCTCCGCCAGCGTGCACCTGGCGGAGGTCGGCACGACCCTCACCTCCGGCATCTCGCACTGGCGGTTCGGCAACGTCTCCTGGCCGCTCGTGCGCCGCATCGGCATCCCCGGGGCGATCGGCGCCTTCGCCGGCGCCACGGTCCTCAGCTCGCTCACCGGCCCCTGGCTGAAGCCCGGGGTCGCCGTCGTGCTGCTGGCGCTCGGCGGCGTCGTCATCGTCCGTTCGGTGCGCGGCGACCTCCGCGGCGAGCGACGCCACCCCGGCGAGCTGCGTCGCCGGCTCCTGGCCCCGCTCGGCCTGGGGGCGGGCTTCGTCGACGCCGTCGGCGGGGGCGGGTGGGGCCCGGTCGCCACGCCGACCCTCCTCGCCGCCGGCCGGGTCGAGCCTCGCCTGGTCATCGGGTCGGTATCGGCCGCCGAGCTGCTCGTCACGGTCGCCGCGAGCGCCGGCTTCCTGGCGGGGCTCGGCGGTCAGGGCGTCGAGCTGCCGCTCGTGGCCGCGCTGCTGGTCGGAGGGTCGGTGGCGGCGCCGGTCGCGGCCTGGCTGGTGCGCCATGCCGACGCCTCGGTGCTGGGTGTCGTCGTCGGCACGCTGCTGCTGGTGACCAACGTCCGCACGCTCATGCTCGAGCTGGGCACGCCCGGCCCGGTGCGGTTCCCGGTGCTGCTCACCGTCGGTGCCGCCGGCGTCGGCCTCGCCCTGTGGGTGCGCCAGCAGCGCCGGCAGGCGGCGGTCGCCCGGTTGCCGGTGCCCGCCTGAGCGATCCGGGCTCGCCCGTCACCGGTGGCCGGTGGTGTCACCAGCCCCGGTCGATCCACTCCTGCAGGTGGGGGCGCTCGTTGCCGATCGTCGTCGGGTCGCCGTGCCCGGGCAGCACCTCGGTCGTCGGGTCGAGCGTGAACAGCTTCCGGTCGATCGACTCGATGATCGCCTCGAAGTCCCCGCCGGGGAACTTGGTGGCACCCGGCCCGCCGGGGAAGAGCGTGTCGCCGCTGAACAGGACCGGCGCGCCCTCCAGCAGGAAGCACATCGAGCCCGGCGTGTGGCCGGGCGTGTGGATCGTGCGCAGCCGCAGGCGGCCGACCTGGACCACCGACTCGTCCTCCAGGAGCTGGTCGTAGGACGGCAGCATGTCGGCGTCCTCGGCGGTGACGTGGACCTGGTAGCCGGCGTCGCGCAGCTCGGGCACCGCCTGGATGTGGTCCCAGTGCCCGTGGGTCTCGAGCACCGACCGCACGCCGAGGCGGCGGCAGAGGTCGAGCAGCCGGTCGTGCTCGTTGGCCGCGTCGAGCAGGACCGCCTCGCCCGTCTGCGTGCACCGCAGGACGTAGACGTTGTTGTCGAGCGGCCCGACCACGACCTTGTGGATCTCGTAGCCGTCACCGGCGCGGAAGAGCGTGCCCATGCGGTCAGTGTGCCGCGCCCGCCGGCCGACCGGCACCGGCGGCGGGCGGACGCACGATGGCGTATGGTGCACGCGTCGCCACGTGAGGGAGTCGCCCGCATGGCCGTGACCGCGGAGCCCGAGCGCCGACCCGACCCCGTCGAGCGGCTGCTTCGGCGGTAGGGGGGCGGGGGTCGGTGGACCGCGACGCCGACGCCGGCCGTGGGCGGGGGACCGGGCGGGACGCCGCCCGGGGCACCGGGCGGGCGGCCGGCGCGGCCCGCCAGGCCGACCTCGTCGCCGGGCTGGCGGCCAGCCTGCGGCTCACGGCGCTGCTCGACCGCGACCCCCGTGAGGCGGTGGCGGGCACGTTCGCCTTCGTGAACGGGTTGGTGAGCATCGGCACCAGGTGGTCCTCATGGTCGCCGTCGTGCTCGTGGTGCTCCAGGGCTACGGGCTGAACCGACTGGCGGGCGTGCCGTACCCCCGGTGGGCGCCCGCCCCCGACCCCGGCGCCGGCTCGGCCGCGCGCCCGTGACGAGCGAGGTCGCCCCTGCGAACGGCGCGACACGCGGGTGACGCAGTGTGGTGGCACTGCAACCGAGCGCGACGTGACACATTTCACGCGATCTGGGGTCTTGTGGCACACGCGATTCATGGGGAAACTGCACTCGCTCATGCCCACCGCAGAGCCCCGCGAGTGCGACGGGCCGACCGCCACGGCTCACGTCGCCTCACAAAGCGGCGAGCCGGTTCCGGTCTTGGGGAGAAGCCCGGGACCGGCCGCCCCGGGGTCTGCGGCGTGAGCAACCC